>CAZDYX010000172.1:0-7403 GCA_964509775.1 uncultured Desulfobulbia bacterium
GAGTCAGGAGTCAGGAGTCAGAATTCAGAATTCGCCCTGAACATACCCAGCTTGTTTTTATTTCCTATTCTGACTCCTGAATTCTGAATTCTGAATTCCTTCTCATGATCTGGGGGTGATCTCTGATCATGAGTATTTCTGGTGAACTGACCATTGAACGTACTTAGCGCCGGGGTGTAGACATTACCCCCAGTCTGGCCGCAGAGAGAGCTCGGTAAGCTGCTTTCTCGCCACCGGTGCCGGCGCCTCAGTAAGCGGACAAAACGCCTTCTGGGTCTTGGGAAAGGCGATCACCTCCCTGATGGACTCACGACCAAGAAGGAGCATGATCAGCCGATCGAAACCGAGGGCAATCCCTCCGTGGGGAGGCGCACCCATTGCCAGGGCCTCAAGCAGAAACCCGAATTTTTCTTCGGCCTCTTGCCTGTTAATCCCAAGTACAGCAAAAATCTTTTCTTGAAGTTGTGGCTGATGGATACGAATACTGCCTCCCCCGATTTCATTGCCGTTTAAGACCAGATCATAGGCCCTGCTTCTCACCTTTGCCGGATCATTAGTCATCGCGTCGAGATCCTCATCCCTGGGCGCAGTAAAGGGGTGATGCATTGCTTGGTAGCGTTTCTCTTCCTGGTCCCAGAAAAACATGGGGAAGTCGGTGATCCAGAGGAAATTATAGGTCTTATCGGCAATCAACCGGAGACGGCGGCCAAGTTCAAGCCGCAGTTCCCCAAGGGCCTGACAGACCACGGTCGGGGTGTCGGCAACGAAAAAGAGCAGATCGCCTTCCCTGGCCTCCAAAATGTCCGCAATTTGTAGACGTTCCTCTGCGGTGAAGAACTTGGCGATGGGCGACTGCCATTCGCCCTCCGCCTTCATTTTCACCCAGGCGAGTCCCTTGGCCCCAAAACGCGCTACCAAGGCGGTAAGATCATCAAGTTCCTTGCGGGAAAAGGATGCACATCCCTTGGCATTGATTGCCCTTACTATCCCGTCTTTCTCGACCACTGACCGAAAGACCTGAAATCCGCAATTTCTCGCCACCTCGGTGAGATTAACAAGCTCAAGTCCGAAGCGGGTATCGGGTTTGTCCACGCCGAATCGTGCCATCGCCTCATCATAGGTGAGCCGGGGAAAGGGAGTCGAAATTCCCCGGTCCAGCACCTCTTGGAAAAGCCGCGTCATCATCCCCTCAATGAGGGTATAGATATCCTCCTCCTCAATAAAGGATAATTCCATATCCACCTGGGTGAATTCGGGCTGCCGGTCTGCCCGCAGGTCCTCGTCCCGGAAGCACTTTACTATTTGATAATACCGGTCCATGCCCGCAATCATGAGGAGCTGTTTAAAAAGTTGGGGCGATTGGGGAAGGGCATAAAATTTGCCAGGATTAACCCGGCTGGGCACCAAATAGTCCCTCGCCCCTTCCGGGGTACTCTTGGTCAATACGGGCGTTTCAATTTCCAGAAACTGATGTTCCTCAAGATAGCCGCGAATGGACTGGCTGGCCTGATGCCGTTTGATCAGATTGGCAGCAAGTCCTGGCCGCCGCAAATCAAGATAGCGGTATTTCAGCCGCAGATTTTCCGTTACCTCAATATCCTCATCCAGGGGAAAGGGTGGAGTGAGGCTAGTATTTAATATTTGTAGTTTGTCTGCCATCACTTCGATGGCACCGGTCGCAAGCGACTGATTCTCCATGCCTTCCGGTCGGGCCGTAACCGTACCTTTTACCGCAATCACCCACTCACTTCTCAAGCCATGGGCCTTGGCGTGGGAGGCAGAATTATGGACAGGATTAAACACCACCTGGGTTATCCCCCAACGGTCCCTCAGATCAATAAATATCACCCCGCCGTGATCACGGCGACGCAGTACCCAACCCATAAGGGTCACTGTCGCACCTATATGGGCCTTCCCCAAATCATTGCAGGAATGACTCCGCTTGAGCCCTCCCATGGATTCCATCTGGTCTTCTCCTCCTCTATTTATCATTGTTGGTAACTGCTCAGGTTGTTTAGTCTGTAGTCTGTTAGTCTGTTAGCCTAACAGCCTAACAGCCTAACAGCCTAACAGACTAATAGTCTAACAGACTAGCACTTATCCACCTAAGTAGTTACGTTATTAAACGGTATTTTCGAAAGTACCAATTCACCCCATAGGGCAGTCTCGGCGAGTACTGACACCGGCTCCTGTATTCCGGTCGCCATGTTTCTTAATTGGCCCACCCCTACTTGCAGCTCTCGTTCGCCAAGTATATAGACATAGGATGCTCGAAGACGATCAGCCAGTTTTAACTGTGCCTTCAGGCTCCGGCCTTCGAAGTCCATGGCTGCCGTGACCCCCTTTGTCCGCAGGAAATGGACGAGGGGGAAAACCCTTTCCTCTGCCTCCCGGCCCAGGGCAAGGCAAAAAAGATCGACCTTACGCTGCGGAATATCCCTTTTCCCTTTTTCAAGGAGAAGGATAAGACGTTCCATCCCCATGGCAAAACCAATTCCCGGAAGATCCGGTCCTCCCAGTTGGCCTATGAGACCATCATAACGGCCGCCAGCCCCCACGGCGCTCTGGGAGCCAAGCTCACCGGTTACCAGCTCAAAGGTGGTGCGGCAATAGTAATCAAGGCCACGGACCATGAAGGGATTGACTAAGTAAGGAATATGAAGCAGATCAAGGCGTTTTTTGACCAGGGCAAAATGTTCGCGACATCCATTGCACAGGTAATCTATGATTGCCGGGGCATCCTTCACATACTGCCGGCAATTTTCACTTTTACAATCCAGCACCCGCAAGGGATTGGTATCTTTACGCCTCCTGCAGTCCGGACAAAGACCATCGGTCAGGGGATCGAGAAAGGAAACAAGTTCATGTCGAAAGCCCTGACGGCAGCCGTGACAGCCGAGAGAATTTATCTCGAGCGCCACCGGGATTTTAAGTTCCAAAAGCAATTGCCAGGCCATGGCCATGACCTCGGCGTCTATGGCCGGATTTCCCGAACCGATCGCCTCCACGCTTAATTGGTGAAACTGGCGCAGCCGTCCCTTCTGGGGGCGCTCGTGGCGAAACATCGGGCCCATCGTGTAAAGACGGGTAACCGGATTGGCGGCATGCAAGGTATGTTCAACAAGGGCCCGGATGACCGAGGCCGTCCCTTCCGGCCGCAAGGTCACATGATCGCCGTTCCGGTCCTCGAAGGTATACATCTCCTTTTCTACGATATCAGTGGTCTCGCCAATGCTGCGGCAAAAGAGTTCTGTCTTTTCCAGGACGGGCATCCGGATTTCCGTAAAACCGAACCGATGAAACAGGGCTCTTGCCCGTTCCTCCACCCATTGCCATTGTTCGACCTCGCCCGGCAGTATGTCCTTAAATCCCTTGAGTGCCCTTATCTCCAAAGATTTTTCCTCCCCTTTTCAATATTCACTAACCACTAACCACTGCGGCCATGGGCCGCGCTATGTACGGCCAAGCAGCCGTGAACATCTCCCTAACGCTCATGATCAGAGATCACCCCAGATCATGAAAAAGAATTCAGGAGTCAGAAGTCAGAATACAGAAGTAAAGACAAGCTGTGCATGTTCAGGGCGAATTCTGACTCCTGAATTCTTTTTCACGGTAATTTTAATTACCAATTGAGGGGGAAAAAGTCAAGACAGGCGGCGGCATCTGCGCTGAAGGCACAAAGATCCAGAGGCACAGAGGCATTCGGTTCAATACCCCCTTGAGGGGTACAAAGTTTATCGAGTTGTCTGATTAGATTACTCCCTTTGCTTTGTGCCTTTGTCACTCTGTGCCTTTGTGCCTCTAAAGATGCATATGATCGATCTTCATGCAACGGTCCATCACCACCTGAAGGCCGGCTTCGCTCGCCTTGCGACCTGCCTGCTCATTGATGATGCCAAGCTGCATCCACACCACCCTGGCACCAATCCGGATGGCCTCATCCACCACCGACTGGACATCCGCAGGTCTCCTGAAGATATCAACCACCTCTACCGGTATAGGAATGGAGGAGAGATCCGGATAACAGGTCTGCCCCAAAATCACCTTTTGACCGAGATTAACCGGTATGACGGTATATCCGGCGGACAATAAATATTGTGCCACCTGATAGCTCGGCCGATCGCTTTTAGGAGACAGGCCAACCACCGCAATAACCTTATAGGTTGTCAATATCCTTTTCACTTCCGAAGGGATAATCTCTCCGATAAGCATATTCCCTCACCTCATCTTGATAACAAAAAATTTGTTAAATCTCTCCATTATCGCCTTTGACATAAACAAGAATATAGGGTAACTGTTCAACTCAATCATGTCTTAAGAAGGAGGAACGATCATGTGTCAGGCAAAGGTTTTTCTCGAGAAAAAGGGATCTCTCGAGGTCATCATGGCAGATGTCACGGAAGTCGAGGAGACCTCTGATGGGCTGCGGATAAGCGCATTTTTTGAACCTCCCAGGATTATCCCCAAGGCCCGGATAATGAAAATTGATTTTCTTTCCCATACAGTAACCCTGGCTGCCCCTGAAGAGTAAAGGAGAACACATTGAACGTTATGAAACATACGGATAAATTACGCGTGCTGCTGCCACACTGGATTGAACATAATCGTGAACACGGCCTCGAATTTAAAAAATGGGTAGCCGCCATGGAGACAGACGGAGAACCCGACCTCGCTTCGCTTATCGGTCAGGCGGCAGCACTTTTCGACAAGGCGACCGAATTACTTGATCAGGCCCTGTCCTTGGCAGGCGGGCCAACAGGCGGGCACCACCATCATCATGGGGCGTGACGAACGATCCCTGCCAGATCTGCACCCTTGCCGGAGAATTCCGCTTCCATGGCAAGCAGCCAATATGAAGAGGGTGCGGAAGAGATTCGGCTTCGACATGGTTGTGAAACCCAGTGAGAATCTTCCTCCAGGTTGTAAAAAAAACTGTCGATTCCAAAAAAACCATCGATAAAATGGGCTATGGTATGCAACATCTTGCTGGGATAACCTGGGGGAATATTCTTTAGGTCGGCAAGGGTTACAAAGTTTTCATTGCCGAGTTCACTAATCAGTCCTTCCAAAATCGTTCGATTCCTTGCCTCTCCCAACTCGATCCTTTCCCAAAAGAGACGATCTTTTGCCACCAGGGAATGCTCTTTCACCACCTGTACCGCATCATACCGCACCAGTTGATAAAGGGCAAAAAAATGCTGCAACCTGGATGCGGCAAGGTCAAAATCCCCTCCGCCAATCAGGATCTCATGATACACTTTCATGGCCGCGCTCCCTGTTCTAGGAATAATTAGTGCCTGAACGGAAAATCGGGTTTCACGGATATTAGGTCCTTTAGGTCCCTTGAGTCCTTTGGGAATTATGGGAATAATGGGACTTCTGGGAGTTATGGGACCTATACAAGCAAGGCTGGATCAGCTCCAACCCGACTTTCCGTTCAGGCACTAATTATGAATTATGAATTATGAATTATGAATTATGAATGAAAATAAGCCCCTGTTTCGTAATCCACAATCCACAATCCACAATTCACAATTCATAATTCACAATTCATCCTCAGTTCCTTCCCACCCCAATGTAGGAAAAACCCATGGCCCGTAATTTTGCGGGCTCATACACATTGCGAAGATCAATAAATATCGGGGTCTTTAAAAGGGACTTTATCCGCTCAAAATCCAAGGCCCGATACTGATTCCATTCGGTAAGCAGAACCACGGCGTCCGCGCCCTCGCAGGCCGCATAGGGATTACTCGCCGGTTCAAGACCAGGAAGGTGTTTGATTGCTTCCTTCATCCCCTGGGGGTCATGGGCCCTGATCCTGGCCCCCCTCTCTTGCAAGGCCGGCAGGATGGTTAGGGAAGGGGCGTCACGTATATCATCGGTCTCCGGCTTGAAGGTAAGCCCCAGGACCGCGATTACCTTGCCGGCCTCACTCCCTCCGAGGGCGTCGCGGATCTTTTTGATCATCCTCGCCTTCTGAGCGGCATTGACCTCCACCGTGGCCTGAACCATTCGCGCGGTCACCCCATGTTCCTCGGCAATACGCATGAGCGCCAGTGTATCCTTGGGAAAACATGAGCCGCCATACCCTGGACCAGGATGGAGAAATTTCCCTCCGATCCGGCCATCCAGTCCCACGGCCTTGGCCAGGGACACCACATCAGCCTCCACCGCCTCGCAAATGGTCGCCATTTCATTGATAAAGCTGATCTTCATGGCGAGAAAGGCGTTTGCCGCATATTTGGCCAGTTCCGCGGTCTCAATGGTGGTTACCACCATTGGGGTCTCGATAAGATAGAGTGGCTTATAGATTTCCCTTAATACCCCGGTTGCCCGATCAGAGTCCGTGCCGATAACCACCCGGTTCGGCCTCATAAAATCATTGATGGCCGCGCCTTCCCGCAAAAACTCCGGATTGGAGACCACATCAAAGCGGGCGGAAGGGTTTTTCTCCCGAATGACCCTGGCCACCTGCCTTGCGGTCCCGACCGGAACCGTACTTTTATTGATTACCACCACATACTCGTCAAGATAAAGGGCAATTTCACGGGCCGCATCATACACATAAGACAGGTTGGCGTAACCGTCCCCCCGACGACTGGCCGGGGTCCCTACGGCAATAAATATCGCCTCCGTACCCTTCAGGGCAGTTTTAAGGTCGGCGGAAAACAAGAGGCGCTCTTCCCGGACATTTTTAGTCACCAGCCCCTCAAGGCCCGGTTCGTAAATGGGAATCTTCCCAACAGCAAGGGAGGCGATTTTTTCCCTATCCTTATCTACGCAGGTTACCTGATGACCAAATTCGGAAAGACACGTCCCGGTAACCAGCCCCACATAGCCGGTACCGATCATGCAAATCTTCATGATGAAGTCTTACTCCTTCTCACACGTTACAATAATAGAACCGGTACCAATCAACAAATTGTTGCAGCCCCGTTTCAATGGGGGTCGCGGGGCTGAAGCCCACGTCTTGGGTAAGATCAGTTACCTCGGCATAGGTGGCCGGCACATCGCCATCCTGCATGGGAAGAAAGTTTTTCTCCGCGGTCATTCCCAGGCAGTTTTCCAGTACCCCAATAAAACGCAGGAGTTCTATCGGTTGGTTATTGCCGATATTATAGATTTTATAGGGGCAGTAACTCGTCCCCGGATTAGGCTGATCGGGATTCCAGTCCGGGTCCGGCCGGGGAATTCGGTTGATGATCCGCAAGACCCCCTCGACCACATCATCTATGTAAGTAAAATCCCGCTTCATCCTTCCATGATTAAAGATATCGATGGGACGGCCGGCAAGAATCGCCTTGGTAAAAAGGAAATAGGCCATATCCGGTCTTCCCCAGGGCCCATACACGGTAAAAAACCTTAAACCCGTAACCGGCAGGCCATAAAGGTGGCAATAGGCA
>CAZDYX010000173.1:0-7379 GCA_964509775.1 uncultured Desulfobulbia bacterium
GAGATCACCCCAGATTATGAAAAGGAATTCAGAATTCTATTTTCACGGTAACTTATCGCACTAATAATTCAAGATTTATTAAATAGATGCGCATCATACTGGTGAAGTCCTGTTCGCTCTAACCTATTGAAATTATGAGCTTAACAGCGGCAAGGATAATAACAGCGGTACCAGCGATTCTTTTCTTTATCGTCTTTTTCATCCTGGGAATGGACACGGCAGCCGCTCTGGTGTCCCATCCCCCTCTCCCGGAACAGGTTGATCCTCCCCTCTTTAATCTTTTTACTGCCAATAAAACCGTTTATCTTGTTGTGGTTGAAAAGGACTATCAACGGGTGGTGGTCTATGGCCATAATGGGACCCAGAAGATTGTTGCCCAGTTCCCCTGCGCCACTGGTCAAGGGGCAGGGAAAAAACAAAACAACGGCGATGCCAGAACACCGGAGGGGATTTATTTCATCACCAAATACTTTGCCGATAATAAGGTCACCATTTTCGGCAAACGTGCCTTTCATCTCGATTATCCCAACATATTTGACGAACAGTCGGGCCGCGAGGGCAACGGGATTTACATCCATGGGACCAACAAGGAGCTGATCCCTAACAGCACCAATGGTTGTATCACCCTCAAAAATGAGGATCTGGAAAAACTTTCTCAGTATCTCCAGGTTGACATCACCCCCATAGTGATTGTTTCCAACATCAAAGGTCTCACCCAGACGCTCGTTGAAAGGAGACAGGACTTAACCCGTGAAATTATTTCCCCCCTCATTTTGCCGGAGGAATCAAACAAAAAGGTGGAATTCGATTCCTTGTACGTTATCGGGGATGGCATGCAGACAGTGGCAATGGGAGGATTCATCAATGGGGAGGGTGACGATACCCCGGCCCTGGGTTACAGCAGGGTTTACCTCGCCAATTCCGAAGGGGAATGGCGGCCCATGAAAAGGATATTCTTTGAGGGAGGCTCTCCACAACCCCATGAGGACGTGCCTTTGCTTAAGGTAGTTACCCCCGCCCCCAAGACCCCCAGAGACGAGCGGCAGGTCCTGGACTTTATGGAGAGGTGGCGGAAGGCCTGGGCCGGTAAACAGATAGACAATTACATCAGGTGTTATCATGACACATTTTCCAGCCAGGGTATGAACCTCAAGGCCTGGAAGCGTTATAAGGAGGGGCTCGCCAAGCGCTATAAGTTCATATCCGTGGATATAGCCGCAATCAAGATCCAGTGGACCAAAGACGGTGCCGACGTCTCCTTTGAACAACGATATCGTTCTGACCAGTACCAAAACAAGGGCCGGAAAACACTCCATCTTGTCTCTTCCGGCCAGGGATGGTCAATAAAGAATGAGTGGTTTTCGGGTAAATAATGTTTAGCGTTGCAGCGGGTCGTATAGTTTCGGTCCTCGTGTTTTTTATCATAACTTTCTCTGCAGAATTTGTGGCTGCCAAGGTTCTGCATGAGGTGTTTTTGGCCAATACCGAACATGAACTGCATGTCTACCGGGTTCTCGGCAAGGAACCCGGCAACACCATGATGTTGATCGGCGGCATCCAGGGCGATGAACCGGGAGGATATCTCACCGCCGATCTGTATGCCGATATAACCCTGCTTAAAGGGAATCTGATCGTGGTCCCCCGGGCCAACTTTTATTCCATCCTGTTAAACCAGAGAAACGGCCAAACCGGTGATATGAACCGTAAGTTTGATGGCGGCGGGGAACCGGTCAATAATATGGAAGAAGAGATCGTGGCAATTTTGAAACACCTCACCGCAGAGAGCGACTGCCTTCTGAACCTCCATGAAGGTGCGGGGTATTATGCCCCGCAATGGGTGAGCGATATGGAAAATCCGAAGCGTTTCGGCCAATCCATCATTTATGATACGGACACCTATAATGTACCTGGAGAAAGACGAACTATATATCTTGCCGAGTTGGTGCAAAAGGTAATAGACAAGGTAAATCGGCAGATCGGCACCCCCAGGTATCATTTCAAATCCAACAATCATAATACGCTTGCAGAGGATTCGCCGAACAAGGAACAACGGAAATCCGCCACCTTTTATGCCCTGACCAAGGCCCATATCCCTGCCTTTGGGGTGGAAACCTCAAAACTTATTGAATCGATCGAGACCAAGATCCGTCTACAAAAATTGGTGATCAACTCCTTTATGGAGGAGTTCGGCATTATCCTTGAGGCCCCGGGAGTGAGCATCGAAAAACCAATGCTTTCCTATGTGCTTATCAAGGTGAATGGCGGTCTTCCCCTGGCCCTGACAAACGGTGTCCGGCTGGAGGTGGCAGCGGATGACGAGCTCATGGTTACCGACGTTATCACCAACTACGAACGGGGAATTACGGCCGATGTGGAGGGAATAGGCTCAAGAAACGACCTCAAAACCTCGTTTCGTATTACAAGGCCCACCAGGGTGTTGGTCCGTAAGGATGCGGAAACCTGTGGGTGGATTGAGCTGGGACTAAAGGCAACAACTCCCGCCATTGCTGGAAAAAGCATTCCCGTCACCCCTGAAAAAACCATAGTGGAATCCCAGGCAAGAGAACTACGGGCCGAAAAAATCCTGGTGAACGTGGACGGCGAAATAAAGACCGTTCATGAGGGTCATACCCTTAAGGTGCCCAAAAAATCGCGCCTTGTCCTGGAGGGGATACGGTCTAACATAGTTAACCTCGACAGTGAAATTCTGGTGAATTTCAAGGGTTTTACCCCGCCGAAGGCCGTCAATAACGGGAATGACCTCCATTATCCTATCTCCACCAGCAAAAATCTTTTGGTCCGTTTTTCCGAGAATAAACGCGGAAACCGTTACCAGATAGAGGCCACCTATCAGGGGGATCACGTCGGCCGATTCTGGATAGAACTAAGGTAAAAGACATGCGAAATATTTTTGTTCTTCTGGCCGTCTTCTTGTTGTTCTTCTCGCCTTGCCATGCCGGATCTGTTGATACCCTTATTGCCCGGTCGTAAAATGAAGGAAGCCGTGCCCAGGTTGAACTTGCCGATTCCTACTTTGACGGCATCGGTGTTGCCCAGGATTTTACCAAGGCCTTCTCCTGGTACCAAAAGGCGGCGGAACAGGGTTCGGCCCTAGCCCAGCGGTCCCTGGGCATGATGTACGAACTCGGCAAAGGGGTGCAAAAGGATGTGACCAAGGCCTTTTACTGGTATGAAAAGGCGGCTAAACAGGGTCTGGCCCGGGCCCAGACAAACCTCGGAATACTGTATGAAACCGGCCAGGGGGTAGCCCAGGATCCGGCCCAGGCCCTTTATTGGCACAAGAAGGCGGCTCTGCAGGCCTATCCTAGGGGGGAAACGTATCTTGGCATGTTGTATGAAAAAGGCCTGGGGGTGGAAAAGGACAATGAGGCCGCCCTTTCCTGGTATCAGAAGGCTTCGGACCGGGGTTACTGCAGGGCTCAGGTCCGGCTGGGGATGATGTATGAACAAGGATTCGGCGTGGCCAATGCGGATAAAGACAAGGCCTTGTTTTGGTATCAGAAGGCCGCAGGCCAGGGCTACCCTCCGGCACAGAAACAGGTGCAAAGGCTCAAGCAGGGAATCCCCCTCTCGCCCGCCGATACTGATATGGGTGGCGAGGCCGGGGAAGGTGCAACGCCCGGGGGAAAAGAGGTGCAACAGGTTTCCGCCCCGCTTGCGGCCGAGCAATCCTCTGTCAAGCCGGTCAAAAAGACAAAGACCTTTGAACAATATCTAGTCGCAGCCAAACAGGGAAACATCGAGGCCCAGAATAATGTGGGGGTGTTGTATACGGCCGGTAAAGGGGTAGAAAAGCATTACAACCGGGCCTTTTACTGGTTTGAGAAGGCGGCGGAGCAGGGGAATGTCGATGCCCAGAACAATCTTGGGTTTATGTATTTTGATGGTCACGGAACAAGCAAGGATGTCAAAAGGGCCATTTACTACTGGGATCAGGCAGCCAATAAGGGTGATAAGAATGCCCAGAGCAATCTTGGGCTTATCTATACCCATGGTGCAGGAATTCCCCAGGATTTTCAAAAGGCCTGTTATTGGTTTGAAAAGTCAGCGGCCCAAGGGCAGGTGACCGCCCAAAACAACCTCGGGGTAATGTATAACAATGGTCAGGGAGTGGAAAGGGATGTAAAGAAAGCGGTCTATTGGTTTAACCAGGCGGCATCCCAGGGGGACATAACCGCCCAGAACAATCTCGGCCTGATATATGCCAATGGTCAGGGGATCGAAGAGGACTTGGGAAAGGCGGCCTATTGGTTTAACCAGGCAGCCGAACAGGGGGATGAATCCGCCCGAAAGAATCTATCCTCTCTTAATGAAACCATGGCCGATAAAAAATCCGGTACGGGAGGGAGGAAACAAAAAGATGGCGAGATCTCAACTGTGCCGAGGTTGACCGAACCGGGGCCGCCGTCAACAACCGTATCCGACGAGAAAACCGAGTCTGGCCGAGGGCATTTTTACGCCGCGAACGGGTATGCGATGGAAGGAAAATATGATCTGGCCATCGAAGAGTATAATAAGGCGATTGAACTAGTTCCCCAAAATGCCAACCTCCATGAAAACCTGGCTATCGTCTATTCGCGGGTCGGCAGGTCGGAACAGGCCATAGATACCATGCTCAGTGCGATTCGTATTGACCCTGAGGATGCCGTAAAGCAGGTAAAGTTGGGGATGATCTATCAGATCTCTCAGCAGCCGGATAAGGCCATCAGCCAATATGTCCAGGCCTTGCAACGAAACCCGGGCCTTAGGGAGGCGTATTATAATATTGGTGTCATCTGTGCCGGTAACCAGCGGTTTAAACCGGCGTGGAAGGCCGCCAAGCTTGCCGAGGCCTTGGGATATCCCGAAAAAGGGTTGTTGACGGAGCTGGAAAATCATATTCCTGAGCAGGAAAGGGCCTGGCCCGCCCCTGAGGATAAGCCCCAGATCCATTTGCGCCAAATCGTGGTCAATACCTCGAAAGAGGCGGAGGATATTCTCGGTCTCATCATGAAAGGAAGGGATTTTGCGGAACTTGCCGCGGAATTTTCACGTCCCCCCTATCATCTCAATGGCGGCTACCTGGGGCCGCTTGAGAAGCAGGACCCTGAGCTTAGCAAACGGCTCATTGATCTCGCGCCCTTTTCCTACAGCCCGGTCATGAAGAGTTCGGAGGGCTTCCACGTCTACCAGAAGATTTTGGTATTTACGGAGTTGCTTTAATCACTTGAATGCCAATTTTCAAACAGGCTCTCAAGGGGATGGACTGAAATAACCTGAACATCATTGTGATGAGGAGAAATATCCATCCGTTTTCGTGAAACCTTATTCAAAAGACGGTACCCCTCAGCCTGGCAAATCGCTGGTCTCGCGCTCGGTGCACTCTTTGTCGTTGGTGGCTCGGTCGGTTGATCAATCGACAACAGCCGGCCCTGGTGGAGCCGACTCGTCTTTCAGGTAACGTCTCCATGACGAGGGAACGAATTGATTTCGATCTCCAGACGGAGACCAAGGCTGCCGGTGCTAAGGGCATGATCCGTCTTGATGCAAAGGGCCATCACGATCGCTCTTCTGACCGCGGGTCTGCGAGTATCGCCATGGTCCCGGTCGTTTTCCATCCGCAAGGCGCGCGGCCTGTTGATTTCTTCCCAGTGGTTAGCGCCGCGCTTTCCGCAGTCACGGGGTCGGTGGCGATTTCCGGCTCAGTGCATTGGCAAGACGACTCGCTGTCCCCCGATCTCGTCGTACAACTCGCCGATATCTCATCCGAGGTGTCAGGCGTGTGGCTGAACCGAATCTACGGCGACATCAAACTTGACCGGCTCTGGCCGCTTGCCACGCCACCCGGCCAAGTGCTGAAGGCAATCGTTTTGGCTAGCGGGCTTCCGCCCAGCGCGGTAACGCTCGAATTTCAACTCCTTCCGAAGCCGACCTTGATTGCCGAAAGGATGCAAATCGGTTTCGCCAATGGTCGGATTTCAACGTCACCCTTCGTGATCGATCCCGCGACACCTAAGGTCGATACCGTGTTACAATTTGAACAGGTCGATCTCTCTGAGGTCTTTAGCCTTATAGGCATCGATGGACTCGGTGGTACCGGGCGGCTTTGATGGGCACATTCCTCTGCATTTTATCGAGGGCCGTGTTAGTTGTCAAGGTCTACAGCATCAACACCAACGTCGGCAAGCGCGACACCCATCTCCGGTCGGACGATTTTTTTGGCACGGCAAAATACCCGGAAATTCGCTTTACCTCCTCCAAGGTCACCCACGCCGGCGGCAACAAATATCTGGTCAACGGCCAGTTGACCATCAAGGATGTCAGCAAGGATCTTACCCTTGAGTTTATCTACTGGGGCGAAAAGGAAAACCCTCTGAAACCCGGGGAGATGGTCGCCGGCCTCGATGCGCGACAGACCCTCGACCGCCTGGCCTACCATATCGGCGACGGCAAGTTCTATAAAATTGCGACCTGTGCGGTTGCACTCCTTTTCTGGTTTACAGTCGGGGTTGGGGTCGGAATCGCTATCGCTATCGATATCGGTTCTTCAACGTTAATAGCAATCGATTGCGATGCCCTATGGCCTCGACCCTCCGCGTTGCTGTGCTTGCCCTTTAGCCTTTGCGTCTTTTCGATACCAACCCCGATTCCGATCCCAACCCCGAGTACTTTCCATCTTCGATATTGGCTACCCGCACAGGTCGTAAAATTGGAGCGGTGGGCAAGGACGTCGATATCCTGATTACCCTGGAATTGCTACGCGAGAAATAAGGAATTTCTCCCAGCTCATGAAAATAAATCCGTCCCCATTTTTCAGGGAACACAAAAGGCTTGGCCGAGACCTGATAAGGCTCCTTGGTGCGGACGACCTGCGCGAAGATCGCCTGGTTTTCTTCGTGGGGTATCCCCATTTCTGCCCTGCACCGGGAATCACTGACAAAGGCCGTTGGCCGAAACAAGGATGATTAAGGACTGTTTTTAAAATTTTAGTTGACACCTTTCATGGCGTTGTTGATATCCTTAATACTTAAGATATTGGTACTTGGTGAGACGGTGGCCACGATCCAGTCGATGGATCGCCATCTTCTCTTCTTGGCACGATTTTTTTAGGGAGAAATTTTCGCCCCCAAGATCCGTGACGATCGGATTTTTTGAAACAGGTTGATGCATGGATGAAAAAAGACGCTATAAGAGATACCCGACTGATTTAGTACTGAGATATGAGGTCCTGAACCGAAGTGCTATCGACGAGGTAGCCTTGCAGACCGAGGGGACGGTCGAAACCAAGGATATCAGTTTAAAAGGGGTCTGTATTGTCGCTGGTTGTTTGCTGCCGCTTGGCTTTACTTTTTTAGACAAAAGGTAGCTGCCGCATGGCC
>CAZDYX010000174.1:0-7373 GCA_964509775.1 uncultured Desulfobulbia bacterium
TTACAGGAAGATCAACAACACTTCTTTGTTTTTTCAAACAAGATAAGTGGTAAGTGTTAGGAAATTTGTGCTTGGGTACTTATTATGCACCAATCTTTGAGATTATCGGAGATATTCATATGGACGTTGAAAAATTAAAAGTGGAGGCTCTCCAACTCAATCCTGAGGCAAGGGCCTACCTGGCAAGGGAGCTTTTGGCAAGCTTGGACACCATGAGCGAAGCTGAAATTGAAAGACTATGGCTTGATGAGGCTATACACCGAGACAACGATCTCGATAAAGGCATAGCAAAAACGTATCCTGCTCAAGAGGTTCTTGGCCGCGCACGGTCTCGATTGAAATGAGTCGGGCACTCTCTATTCATGAATCGGCTGAGTTCGAAATCGACGAAGCTGTCGACTTTTATGAAATGGAATGCCTTGGCCTTGGTAGAGTTTTCATCGACGAGATTGAAAAGGCTATCGAAAGCATTTCTCAATTTCCAGAAGCATCTCAAATACTGCGGGGAAGGGTCAGAAGAAAGGTTCTTCACAAATTCCCGTATTCGGTAGTCTACTCGATTCGGCCAGACGAAATCAGAATCTTGGCCGTGGCACACCAGAAAAGACGCCCTTTCTACTGGCGTGGCCGTCGGTGAGCATCAACATTGAGAAAATTGAGGAAATTTGGACCAATAAAAAGCAAGGGGACAGATTTTTTTTGGGCGCAGAGAAGCACAGAGAAATAAATCTGTCCCCTTTTATTTTGTAACAAGGCATTCAATGGTTGTCTGACGGCAACCGACGTCGGTCGATACCAACTCATGATGAACTCGACAAGGCTATATTATGTCCGCAAATCCAGAGACTATCCTTAAGACCGTCTTCGGCTACGATCGATTCAGACCCCTGCAAGGGGAGATCATCAGAAATGTCCTGAACAAACAGGATACTCTGGCCATCATGCCCACCGGCGGCGGGAAGTCGCTCTGCTACCAACTGCCGGCCCTGATCTTTCCGGGGCTTACGATCGTGGTCTCGCCCCTGATTTCCCTTATGAAGGATCAGGTAGGACAGTTGGCGCAACTGGGGGTTCCAGCCGTCTTCCTGAACAGTTCCCTCACCCCGGAGGAATACCAGGCCGATATGGCCCGGGTCCGGCGCCAGGAGGTAAAACTCCTCTATGTCGCGCCGGAGGCCCTGCTCACAACCCGTATGCTGGGACTGTTTTCCGCAGTGAATCTGGATTGCCTCACGATCGACGAGGCGCACTGCATCTCGGAATGGGGGCACGACTTCCGGCCGGAATACCGGCAGATCACCGCGGTCCGGGAACGCTTTCCGACGGCGGTCTGCCTGGCCCTGACCGCCACCGCCACGCCCAGGGTGCGGGAGGACATCAAAAAAAGCCTTGGTCTTGCGGATGCCCAGGAGTTTATCGCGAGCTTCAACCGTGACAATCTGCTGATCGAGGTCCGCGCCAAGTCCGATCCGCTCGCTCAGACCATCCGGTTTCTCCGCCGATTCCCCAATCAATCCGGGATCATCTATTGTTTCTCCCGCAGGCAGGTGGATGGGCTGGCCGAGGTCCTGAACCAGAAGGGCTACTCGGTCCGGCCCTATCACGCCGGGTTGACCGACGAGGCGCGCCGCGAGAACCAGGAGCTTTTCCAGCGGGATGATGTCCAGATCATCGTCGCCACCATTGCCTTTGGCATGGGAATAAACAAACCCAATGTGCGCTTCGTGGTCCACTACGACCTGCCCAAGAGTATCGAGGGCTACTACCAGGAAATCGGGCGGGCCGGACGCGATGGACTCACAGCGCACTGTCTGCTGCTCTACAACTATGGCGATATTAAAAAAATCAGATATTTTATTGACCAAAAAGAGGGGAGCGAGCGCGAACGGGCCGCCCTTCTTCTCAACGCCCTGCTCCGGTTTGTCGAGAGCGACCTTTGCCGCCGGCGGCCCTTGCTTGCCTACTTCGGCGAGACCTATCCGGGGGCGAACTGCGGGATGTGCGATATCTGTCTGGCAGGGGAAAAACCCCTGGTCGATATCACCATCCCGGCCCAGAAATTTCTCTCCTGCGTCAAACGCACCGGCGAGACCTTCGGCGCCGTCCATATCGTTGATGTGCTGCTGGGTGCAAGGAATCAAAAGGTGCTGAAATTTGCCCACCAGAACCTCTCCACCTATGGCATCGGCAAGGAATTCACCAAAAGGCAATGGCTTTATCTGGTGCCGCAACTGGTGCGCCAAGGATACCTTGTCCAAGAGGAGAAGTTCGGCGGCCTGCGGCTCACCCCCAAGGCGTACGACCTCTTTAGGGGCCAAGAGATTGTCCGGGGTGTGCTCAGAGAGGAAGAGCCGGCCCAGGAGGCCCGAATAGTCGAACAACCGGGGCATGACCTCCAGTTGTTTGAAAACTTACGCCAAAAACGCAAAGAACTGGCCGACGCGGCCCGGGTTCCGCCGTATGTGATCTTCTCCGACAAAACCCTGATGGAGATAGCGACCTATTATCCCATGACGCCGGCAGACCTGTTGAAGGTCAACGGGGTCGGGGTGGCCAAACTTGAACGCTACGGCCGGATAGTTATGGACATCGTCAGCGACCACTGCCGGAAGAACAACCTCGTCGCCCGGCCCCAGGAATTGGCAAGGATCGCGCCCGGATTAAGCCCGCATGCAGCCAAACCCCGACATGTCGCGGTGGGCGAGGCCTATAACGACGGTCTGCCCGTCCGGGAATTGATGGAGCGTTTCGGGGTGCAGCAGGCCACGATCCTGGATCATCTGTGGCACTGCATAAGCGATGGACTTTCCTTGCGACCGACCGACGAATTCCTGAGCCTTTCGACCATTTCCCCGGACCAGCAGGCCGCTGTCCTGGCGGCATTCGAAAGGATCGGAACGGAACGGTTAAGGCCGGTTTTCGACGAATTGCAGGGGACGGTGGGCTACGAGGACCTAAAGATCCTGCGGCTCCATTACCTGGGGATGATCGGGGGATGTCGGGATCCGGCGCACAGCCAATAGCTGTTACCGTGAAAATAGAATTCAGGAGTCAGAATTCAGAATTCAGAATTCGCCCTGAACATGCCCCATAGGGGTCATATGGCCATACGCCCCTACCGTATTCTGACTCCTGAATTCTGAATTCCTTTTCATGATCTGGGGTGACCTCTGATCATGAGTGTTAGCACGGAAATACCATTGTGAGGTCGGTAATGAAAAAATTACTCGCGGTTCTTTTACTCCTGGGAATTATCGGCGCAGTTTCCTATGCGTTATTTAGAAACAAGGAGATCGAACCCAGATTCAAAACCGAGAAGGTTACCAGGGGTAATGTGACGGCAACGGCAACCGCAATCGGCACGGTGAATGCGGTCACCACCGTGCTCGTGGGCACCCAGGTCTCGGGTACCATCAAAAGCATCCTTGTCGATTTCAACTCGGTCGTGAACAAGGGTCAGTTAATAGCCCTGATAGATCCCTCCATCTTCGAGGCCCAGGTGGAACAGGCGAACGCCAACCTTCTTTCGGCAAAGGCAAACCTCGAGCGGGCCGAAACCGTTCTTGCCGATGCAAAAAGGACCCTCGGGAGGAACCGGGATCTCTTCGCAGACAACCTCGTCGCCAAAAGCGATCTGGACACCTCCGAAACCAATTATGAGACCTCCCGGGTGGGGGTGACCACGGCAAAGGCGCAGATAGCCCAGGCAAAGGCCGCCTTAAGGATAGCCGAGACAAATCTTAGATACACAAATATCGTATCCCCGGTAAACGGCATTGTCGTGTCCAGGAACGTGGACGTCGGCCAGACCGTTGCCGCGAGTTTTCAGACCCCCACCCTGTTCACCATTGCCCAGGATCTCACCAAGATGCAGATAGATGTAGGCGTGGCAGAGGCGGACATAGGCAGGATCGTCCTTGGGCAACCGGTTGAATTCACGGTGGACGCCTATCCCGATATCGTATTCAAGTGCCAGGTGTCGGAGATAAGAAACGCGCCCATAACCGTACAGAATGTCGTCACCTATGATGTGGTCGTCAAGGTGGACAACCAGGGACTCAAACTCAAGCCCGGCATGACCGCCAATGTTACGATAATCACCTTTGTGAAGGACAATGTCCTGAAGATCCCCAATGCCGCCTTACGCTTCACCCCGGGAGAGAAACGCAAAGGGGGAAATGAACAGAGACAAAAGGGCGGTGGGGTTTGGATCATTGAAGAGAAAAAACCGAAACGGATCAACGTGGTTACCGGCATAGGCGACGGGATTTTTACCGAATTGATCTCGGGCGAGATTGCCGAGGGCCAGGAGCTGATCGTGGAGTCGCTTGAAAAAATCAAGGTCCAGTCCGGGTCCCAGGGGCCGAGGATGTTCTGAGATGCCGCTTATAGAGGTGCAAAAGATCGGCAAGGTGTACCGCCTGGGCGACATTGAGGTCCATGCCCTTGATGCCTTAACCCTGGTTATCGAGCCGGGGGAATTCATTGCCATCATGGGCTCGTCAGGTTCGGGCAAATCCACCCTGATGAATATCCTCGGTTGTCTTGATCAACCTACTGCCGGCCATTATCTTCTTGAGGGCATTGATGTCGCCGGGCTATCAAGGGACAAGCTTGCCGAGATAAGGAACCGAAAAATCGGTTTTGTGTTCCAGGGCTTTAACCTTCTGGCCCGGACTTCAGCCCTGGAGAATGTGGAACTGCCGCTGCTCTACAGCGGACTGCCGGTAAGGGAGAGAAGGCAAAAGGCAGCGGCCGCCTTAAAGATCGTGGGGCTTGAGGGCAGGGAGACCAATCATACCAACCAGCTTTCCGGCGGCCAGCAGCAACGGGTGGCCATCGCCCGGGCAATGGTCAATGACGCGTCGATTATCATTGCCGACGAGCCGACCGGGAATCTCGACACCAAGACCAGCATGGAAATAATGGGGCTTTTTGTCCGATTGAACCGGGAATCGGCCATCACCGTCATCCTCGTGACCCACGAACAGGATATTGCCGCCTTCAGCAGGAGGATCATAAGGTTACAGGACGGCCATATAATCGCTGATGATCCGAGGTGAAAAATCAGGACGCGGGGACAGGGGAATAGGGAGATGCGGAGAGGGGGAAAAGCGGAATGAAGGATGGAAGTTGAGTGGTAGTAACTACTCAGGTTGTTTAGACTGTAGTCTGTTAGGACTGCGCAAAGAACGAATCAAGGATCCCAACACCTTGTGTGATCTCGCATGGTTATTCCCCCTATCCACCTAAACACCTACAGACTATCCACCTGAGTAGTTACGTGTGAAGAGGGAATTTAATAAGGATGGCTAATTTATCTTCCACCGTAAAGATATCCTTCCGGGCGTTGCGGGTGAACAAGATGCGCTCATCCCTCACCATGCTCGGGATCATTATCGGCGTCGGCGCCGTCATTGCCATGCTTGCCGTGGGTACGGGCGCACGCCAGAGGATTGCCGAACAAATCGCAAGCGTGGGAAGCAATCTCATCATGATCCTGCCCGGGGCAACCACGGCCGGCGGGGCCCGGATGGGGGCAGGCACGCAACTTACCCTCTCAATCGGCGACGCAGAGGCCATCTTAAGGGAATGCCCGGCAGTAGAGCAGGTGGCCCCGATTCTTAACGGGGTGGCCCAGGTCGTTTATGGCAACCAGAACTGGTCAGTGGGGGTACAGGGCACCAACCTGAGCCTGCTTGCGGTCAGGGACTGGCCCCTCGCAACCGGCAGGCCTTTTACCTCGGACGAGATAAGGGGCGCAGCTAAGGTATGTCTGCTGGGCCAGACCGTGGTGGATAGTCTTTTCGGAGGCATTGATCCCGTCGGTAAGGTCGTCAGGATAAAAAAGGTCCCGTTCACCGTCATAGGCGTGCTGGGTGTCAAGGGCCAGTCACCCAACGGACAGGATCAGGACGATACCATATTAGTGCCGGTGACGACTGCGCAGAAGAGGCTTTTCGGCACCCCTTTACCTGGTATGGTAAGGATAATTATGGTGAGGACCCGAACCATCGAGGACCTCTATGCCGCTGAAAAACAGATAGCGGAACTGCTGCGGCAAAGGCACCGCATCGGTCAGAGACTAGACGATGACTTTACCGTACGTAACCTCACCCAGATGTTCCAGACCGCAGAACAGTCGACCGAGGTCATGACCATGCTCCTCGGCGCCATTGCCTCGGTTTCCCTGCTCGTGGGCGGCATAGGGATCATGAACATCATGCTGGTCTCGGTCACGGAACGGACCAGGGAGATCGGCATCCGCATGGCCGTAGGCGCCAAGACCTGGGATATACGGATGCAGTTCCTCATTGAGGCCCTGACCCTGTCGCTGATTGGCGGGACCGTAGGTATTATCTTCGGGGTTACCGGATCCCAGATCCTTTCCCTGCTGGCGGGCTGGCCCACCATAGTTTCGCTTCTTTCCGTCCTGCTTGCCTTCAGTTTTTCCGGGATAGTCGGGATCTTTTTCGGCTTTTATCCCGCCTACAAGGCCTCCCACCTTAACCCCATCGAGGCCTTGCGCTATGAATGATTTCAGTCAGATCGCCCTTAAGGTTTCACTGCCGGCTCTGGATAATCTCGGAGTGGAGGAAGATGTTGTGCGGCATGACCACCGCCCCGAGGACGCTCATCACCACCGGAAGGCTGCCGGTTGGGATAGAGGGGGTAAGCCAGCTTCGACCGGCATCACCCCACCCGATCTTGACCATGGCGAGCTCAAAGAGAAAGGAAAGGCCGATGATGGACACAAAACCGATAATCCATTTCTCCAGTTTTCGGTAGCCGTTTGAAACGAGCAGTTACCATCCAGAGCAGGCAATATCCGTATTGGGCCCCGGCGATAATGTTTGCGGCCCAATTTCCCGGGTCAATGAATCCGACCGTGACCAGAAATCCCGGACCGATATACTTCATGATCTCCAGGCCGCCAAAGACGGGTTTGTGTTTTTTTTTCGGGTTGTTCGGTGGACACCATGTTATAATGGTCTCGTAAAAAGACGAGAGATTAAAAATTCCAAGTGCTTAAGGAGGAGATAATGGATAAAAAAGTCGGCCCGCGGCAAGAGAAGCCTGATCCAAAACAAATGGCAATACTCCGCTCTTTACCCATTGAAATCAAGCAACAAATTACCGGAGAGGAGGCCCAGGCCTTTTTTTACAATGAAGAATTGCCTGATACCTTGATGGAAAAACTAAAAGATTACCTCATCCCTGAAGATAAATAAGGCCCCGGTAAAACCCATCTAATGATGAACTCGTGTAACTACTCAGGAGTCAGAATTCAGAATTCAGGAGTCAGAATGAGGAAGCCGGCGTCGACATTTCAAGACTTGCTGGTGTGGCAAAAGGCCCACCTGTTTGTGCTT
>CAZDYX010000175.1:0-6436 GCA_964509775.1 uncultured Desulfobulbia bacterium
ACCGGCCATCGATGAGGTCGCCCTGGGCAAAGACCGGCGCGCTCTTTATTGCCCATCCTCGTTGCTCCGCCAGCTCAAGGGCGGTCAGTTGCGGCCCTTGCCGTCACCCCGGCGAAGGCCGGGGTCCAGAACTACTTAAAAAGACTGGATTCCGGCTAATAACATGCCGGAATGACGCCTTGAGTGAACCGCATTTTATTGAGAAGATAGCCTCTTAAGTCAACGACATTGAGTCGCTCCTCAAGGTCAAATTTTCCGCCTTCCTTCGACATTCGACATTCCCTGTTCGACATTCGACATTCAAAAAAAATTGCTGGCGTGTCACTTTGTTGTATTGCACCGCTGGACAACAGTAATCACCGTGATGTTATCCTCACCGCCTGCATCGTTGGCCCCCTGAACGAGCGCCTCGGTAATCCGTTGCGCATCCCCCCGGCCTTCTTGCATGATCCGCGCGATTTTCTGGTCCGGCAGCATGTCCCAAAGGCCGTCGGAGCAAAGCATGATGATATCACCCTCGCGAAGGTCCACCGCGTTGCAATCCGGGTTGAGCGTTTCCATCAAGCCCACTGCCTGCGAGAGCTGGTTTTTTATGGGGCTAAGCCGCGCCTCTTCTTTGGTGAGCTTGCCGGTCAACACCAGCTCCATGATGATCGAATGATCAATGGTGATCTGTTTAAGCTCCCCGTTGTTTCGCAATATGTAGGCGCGCACATCGCCCACATGGCAAACGTGCAAGCGACTGCCGTCGATAATGGCCGCGACCAGGGTCGTTCCCATGTCGGCGTGCTCCGGGTTTTGCCGGGCGGCCTCGAGCACCGTCAGGTTGGCCAAATGAAATCCTTCCGTCAACGCCTTTTTAATCGCCGCCTCGTCATCACCCAAGGTTCGCAATTTTTCTTCACTCAGAAACTCTCCCATAACCTCAACCGCCATCTTGCTCGCCACTTCACCGGCATTATGCCCGCCCATGCCGTCGGCAAGAAGGTAGAGGTTTCTTGCCGGCAGCATTAAGAAATAGTCCTCGTTATTCTGGCGGGTTCGGCCAGGATCGGTCAGGCCAAAGGCCATGGCTATTCTTTCATCGTGAAGGTTCATATATTTTTCCTCGCCATCAATGTTATCCTCTCGCCGGCCTCTAATCTGGGTGACGGTCGTCTTCAGGTCGAGACCCGCTGGCTGGTCTTGCTGAGGAAAGGCCGGCTCACCCGTTTTCTTTATCCTGAAAAGTCTGGAAAAAATCCCAATGGTCACCTCCAAGGCCGGGCAGGGCAGCCGCTATTTCTTCACCCATCTGGACTCCCAGCCCTCGGCCTTCATCTTCTTATAGTACTTCCTCGCCTGATATTTCCCCCAGGAGATATAGGCCAGCAGCAAGGCCGCGATAATGGTCATGACCAGAAAGGCACTTGACACCCCTTCCTTTTTCTCTGCCGGCCTCTTGACCACCTCAAAGGAGATGGGCTGCGGAAGGGTGGCTTGCTCACCCAGGCTGTCTTTTACCTTCACTTGCAGACTGTAACTGCCAGACCCCTCCATGAGACCGGAAATAACCCCGCCTTGTTCATCCAATTTCAGGCCCTTCGGAAGCTTGCCGTCAAGCTCCCAGGTATAGGGTTGTACCCCGCCCTCGGCGGCCAAGGGGAGCCGGACCTCCTAGCCGCTCACCAGCGACCCGAGCATAAACGGCCTGATCTTTAAGGATCTTTTCTCAAACTTCGCCATTTTGTGCTGTGCCTCACCCAGCTCCTTTTTGAGCTTCTGGTTTTCTTCCTCCAGGCCGGCCATGATTTCATCCTTGCCGCGAAGTTTATCGACCTCGGCCTCCTTGCGTTTCAAGGCGGTTGCAGGGCCTCGATCTCCGCCGCCTGACCGGCCAGCCTCTCTTTTAGCCCTTTATTGTCATTGGCCAACGCATCCCGGGCCGTGCTTGCCTTCTGGAATTTTTCCTCCATGCTTTGCCGCTGGATTTCGCTCTCCTTAAGCCGATCCACCTCCTGGGTCAGAGAATTCTTATCCTGAACAAGCTGATCAAAGGCCTGGCGAAAATCGACATCCACCAGATTGATCGTGCTTAAGACCTGCATAATCATGAGGAAGACAAAGGCCCCAAACGCCCCGAACAAAAGATCGAAGAACGAAAAATGGATGATCTGCGCTTCCCGCTCCTTTTTAACTCGGGCCATGGTATCCTCCTTAAATCTCGAATTCCTTATTGTAGATCCCGGCAAAAAGCTCACCCAAGGCCATGTTCACCCGGATCAATTCCGCAAACGATTGGGTGATGTCACCAAGCACGGCCGTGTTCTGCGTCAGAAGACCTTCCAGATTGGCCAGACCCTGCATTGCCCGGGAGTTTTCACCCAAGGAGGCGGCCATCGCCTGGAGATGCTCCTGGATAAGGGCCAGGGCCTGGTCCGCATTACCCCCGGCCGACGGCAAGGCTGGTTGCTGAAATCTTGTGGCCTCGTTAATCGCCTCTATAACTCGCCCCACCTGCTGCACCAGGCCATCCGAATTCACCTGATTCAACTTGTGGAGATTCTTCAAATCCCGCGAAAGATCGGCCATGCTCGCCACCATGGCCGCGCGAAGCGCTTCCATGGTTTTCCTGAGCTCTCCGGTCGCATCCGGCCGGCCGGGCTGCTCGATATCGCCTGCCAGCATCATTTGCATCCGGAGCGAGGAGAGTTTGTTCACAATATTATCGGTGGTGAAGTTCTCCACATTGGAAAGAAAGTCCTCCTCCTTCCGCCTTCCCCTATCTTCTTGATGATTTGATAATCTCCGATATGTTTCTTGGCACCCTCTTCCCGCGCCGGCAAGCAGCGGGGGCAGCAGTAAGTTATGCCGGGGAGCTCGGCCAGCCGGCCGTCGGAGTTGGCGAGCCGCGTGAGGTCACCCCTGCATTGCCAGCAGGATACGGTCGTTACTTTGGCTGCCGCCGCGGCAGAGGACTGCCGGGAGATCTTTTGCGCACACTGGTCGCAATGCGCCGGCGCCTGTTCTTTGCCGACCAGCACCACGTCACCGCCGCACCGGCTGCAGTGGACCGTCCGTGTTTCCAGTCGGAGGTCGATTCCGACCTTTATGTGGGTAAACCCGACCTCGATTACATCCCCATCCTGGAGGAGCTGCTCTGCCACGATCATGCCGTTCACGCGAATGCCGTTTTTGCTGTCCAGGTCCCTAATCAGGCAATTGGGCGGCGAGATCTCCAAGTAAAAATGGCGGCGAGAGAGGTAGGGATCATCCAGAAGCTGAAAGTGCATGTCACTTCCCCTTCCCACCATGAAGGTGTCAGGTTCCTTGAATTCAAAGCGTTTTCCTTGGTTCGGGCCTTTAATCACATCCAGGATGACCTTCATTACATCCCCCCTTCTCGCTCAATGTCATTGACTTAAGCGGTAACTGCTCAGGTATTCAGAATTCAGTAGTCAGAATTCAGAATTCAGAATGGTTCTCTCATTCTGGCTCCTGAATTCTGCTGACTCCTGAGTAGTTACAATTTTTCTTTAGTCAACGACATTGCCTTATTGCTTGGCGTACGCCATAACGTTCATCATTTCTTCTGACCAGCGTGCTCCTTGCAGAAGATCTTGCCATTCTCCTCGACTACACACTGGGAGCAGAGACCTTTTTTACAACGGCAGCAGACATCTATCACCTTCCAACTGGGGTGTTCGGGGCAGGTGACCGGTTTTACCATCGTCTCTTTCTCCCCTTGGCTTGATTGACTGGGTGTCCCCCCTTCTCTGACCGGTGCATGAACATCCAGTGGTGGGGAAATTGCCTCCTCATCTTCCGACGGGGCGAGATCTGCCGTCGGGGCGGGCGATGGCTCCGAACCGGGCAGGGGATCCTGCGGGCGTAGGCGCAGGACCGTTCCCCCTCCACCTGCTGAAACAGTAGGACCACAAACTTGACCCGATAAAACGATCTGGAACTTGTGCACATCAAAGCGGATCAAATCGCCGTTCTTGAGCGGTTTCGCCTCGCCGGTCATCTCGACCTCGTTTAAAAAGGTGTGGTTTATGCTTCGCTGATCCATTAAATAGAAACAGCCGTGCCGGTATTCGATGACGGCGTGCCGCGCCGATACGGTATCTCGCGGGATAACGAGATCATTCCCCGCGTCCCGACCGATGGTGACGATTGGTTTGGTGATCCGGTAAGATTTAATCTCGGTTTCCGCTCCGAGATAAGCGAGTTCGGCCTCCGGGATCTTCTCGGGTTTGGAGGCCGAGGTTGGTAATCCTGGCGCGGGCTCGGACTTTCTTTTGCGGAGAAATAAACCGCCCAGCCCAATCACCGCCAGGGCAATGATGCCAAGGAGGATCGTATTTATCCCCGATTCCTCGCTCACCACCACCGGCGGGGCAGGCTGAGCTGGCGCGGCAGCCCCGGCGCCGGAAGGGGCGATTGCCGCATCGCCCTGTGGCGCCTGCTGGCCGGCGGCAAGAGGTTCAGACCCTTTAGTGGGTGAGGCGAGGATCTGGGCGATGTCGTTAAATATCCCTTCGATCTCTTCGGCCTTGAAGGCCCGGTAATAGGCAGCGCCGGTCTTCTGTGCCAGGCTCTGAATGAGAAGGAAATCGGCTCCCTCGGTAAAGGCGATGGAAAAAATCCGAATCCCGCTCTGTTTGGCATCCATGGCCAGGTCGTCTTGCAGCCATCTCTGCAAGTCCCTGTCCTTGTCCTTATTGCCGACATCGATAATCCCATCGGTCAAAAATACGATGGCGCGCTCGGCCGCTGGTCGTCCCTGGCTTTTTAGCTCGTAGATGGCGCGCTCCACCGCGGCGGCGCTATTTGTGAGTTTGCCGTGGTAGTCGATCCCCTGGAGCGCCTGGGAAATGGTCTTGCCCGTCTCCTCGGCGCCCAGATTAACCAGGGGTAAGGCAAGGTCGGCCTTTTCGGCGAAAATCACCAGGCCTAGCCGGGTGTCCGGGCCTTGCCGGGCGATAAACCGGGTCACTACCTCTTTCATCAACAGATTTGGGTCGTTTTGCCGCATGCTTCCGGAGTTGTCCAGGACAATGACCAGATCCAGGGGGAAGGACTTTTTTTCATCAGCGGCAAAAACAAGGGAGAATAGGAGTGTAAAAATTGTGGTGAGGATACTAACCTGCCGAAGTAGTACTTTCATAAGTCCTCCGATGTTGATTTCTTGAACTGTTTATCCCCAGTTTTTCCGATGGCTTCCTTGAAATGTTCCTATCAATAGCCTTGTTTTCTTGCTGCATGGCTAATCCAAGAAGCATGCCAAAGCCCCTCTAACAGCCTGTTTCCTTCTCGGAACAGGCTGGATAGGGAAAAGCTTATGCTTCAATACCCATCCTTACCCCCTCTCAACCAGTATGATTGTTGAACTCCAGTCCGGATTGGCGGACTCAGTCCGTTCTCTTATAGTTTGTAACGTTTCTTCCGTTCAAAGAAAGTGGCCCGCGAGATTCCGAGAAGCTTCAGCGCTTGCTCATTATTGCCCTTGGCAAGGGTAATGGCTTTCTGGAAATGCTCCTCCTCGACCTGTGATAACATGGTCTGTAGCGTGGGGAAATGAGATCCATCTTCTTTCTGTGGTGCAGCAGACCCTATGTATACCGGAAGATCCCGCAAATTGATAATATCAGACTCACAAACCGCATCCAATTCCTGCACTAAGTTGATTAGTTGGCGCACGTTTCCCGGCCAGGAATAGCGCTTCATCATATCCAGCGATGGAGAGCTGAAGAATTTGTTGGATCCGATTTTTTTCAGGGCATAGGTTACAAGCTCCGGAATATCCTGACTTCGTTCCCGTAAGGCAGGAATATTGATTGTCGCTCCTTTCAGACGATAGAAAAGATCCTTCCGGAACCTGCCATCCCGTACCAATTCCTCCAATCCCTTGTTTGTTGCGCAAATAAGCCGCATATCAGTATGGATCCACTGGGATCCACCCACCCGCATAAACTCACCGGTCTCCAGCACCCGCAACAATTTTGCTTGGATATGCAAGGGGATTTCTGCAATCTCATCAAGAAAAAGAGTCCCGCCATCGCTCATTTCAAGCCTTCCGACCTTCCTTCCAAGGGCTCCGGAGAAGGCCCCTTTCTCGTGGCCAAACAGTTCAGATTCAATAATCGTCTCGGAGAGTTCGGCGATGTTAAGCGGCATATAAACCTTGTCGCCCCTTTTGCTCAACTTATGAGCAGCCTTGGCAAACAGCTCTTTCCCTGTGCCTGTTTCACCCAATAGAAGAATTGACACCTCCTTCTGGGCCGCACGTTTTAACTCTTGGTAAGCCTTGAGAAGATTTTGGCAGCTTCCGATGATCTTATGCTCCCCCAGGAGTTCCTGCTGTAATGTTGCGCAACGCTCCTGGCTCAGATGCTGCTCTGATTTGAGCGTTTGAAACTCCGCAGCATTGCGGAGACTTCGGTCGATGTAGTGG
>CAZDYX010000175.1:6454-7356 GCA_964509775.1 uncultured Desulfobulbia bacterium
CTATTGCCTCCAGTTGGTATACGTACGCAATTTTACTTGGGTGAATTTTATGCTGGAAAGTTTTTACGTTATATTCTTGTGATATTCATGGGTCAAGTTTTTTAACGTGCCAGATTTCCTATGATCACAACTCAGTTGGATTTGGTGGTGATGATCGTGGACCGGTTAGCTTCGTATCGCGCTTTCATCAGCATGAAAAGGCCGATCATCTGTTCGGAGGAGGGGGGGTAGGCAAGAGATTTCATATAATGCCACCGGGAGGAAGAGAGACAAAACTATGAAAAAATTCGTGATCGACAAGGACGACACGTCGCTTCTGGTCGTCGATATCCAGGACCGGCTTGCTGCGGCCATGAAGATGAAGGGTTCGGTAATAGCCAATACCATCCACTTAATCGAACTCGCAAAGATGCTCGATGTTCCCATCATAATCACCGAGCAGTATCCGAAAGGGCTGGGACCGACCGTTAGTGAGGTTATCGATGTCCTTCCCGCCTATCACCCTATCGAAAAGCTCTCCTTCAGTTGCTGCGGCGAGCCTAATTTCATGGACCTACTCAAACTCCAGAACCGCAAGACCGTGATCCTTACCGGCATGGAGACCCATATCTGCGTGCTCCAGACCTGCATCGACCTCCTCAGGGAGGGATTATTCGTGCATCTTGCAAGGGACGCCGTTTGTTCGCGGACCAAGGCCAATTGGCGAGCGGGCGTCGAATTCATGCGTGATGCCGGCGCAATCATCACCAGTACCGAGACCGTGCTCTTCCAGGCCCTCAAGGTCGCCGGCACCGAGGCATTCAAGACTATCTCAAAACGGATAAGGTAGCCCGGTTCCAAGTTGTTTGTTCCTGGTGGTATCGGATTTTCAAGAGCTACCCAAATGAACGTCCTTATCGAAC
>CAZDYX010000176.1:0-7345 GCA_964509775.1 uncultured Desulfobulbia bacterium
CGTGCTGTTCACAAGAAATATAGTACTAGTTTATAGTATCACCGTCAACCATAAAAACAAACAGAGTTTTACGGTCAGATGGTTGGCTGATTTTATTGCATTATTTCGATTTTTCACTTTTCTAATGATGACGGAGAGATTATTTTTGGCTCATCGTGGATTTGTGGGAGAATGGAGTCCATCTTCCCCTGCACCCAGCCCTTGTATGATACGACTAAAGAAAAATCGAAATAAAAAAATCAAAATAAATTACTATTGCAGAGATCGAAGTCAAGAAGGCCGGAACAAACAAGGGTGTACATCGAAGCGACCCCCCGGCCTAAATTACCCGGACAAATTTTCTGTTTGCTGTCAATCTCCCCCGTTGAGTTGCTTCTCGGATCAGCTTCCATTCTTCTTCAGGAACAGTTGTGCTAACTTACCCAGATATTTGGCCTTAAATGCTATTTCTGTTCCCCGGATCAAGTCCGGGGCGGGCTTGGCGCCAATTTTATCCGTAAAGTTTTTCCGCACGGAGGTCGGCAATGAACCAGTCCGTGAGTTTCTACGTGAATTGTCACCGGAAGACCGTAAGATCATTGGCGCTGACTAAAAGAGGTCCAGTTTGGTTGGCCTCTGGGCATGCCCCTTGTGCGGAAGATGGAAAAAGACCTTTGGGAGGTTCGGAGCCATCTTGAGGGTCGCAGAGCGAGAGTGCTGTTTACTGTAACAGAGGGGCATATGGTTTTGCTACATGCCTTTATTAAAAAAGCACAGAAAACGCCAAGATCTGAACTAGATACAGCAAGGGCTCGCAAAGCAAAGCTTTAGGGAGGTCTCTATACTACTAACCCCGAAAATCTTCGCGGCTCGCGCAAATTTTTCCGGAACACCTTGATACAGTAAGGATTCCGGGTAGTTTTGGTTGCGGCTAGCCGCGCTGTGGTTAATCCACATATTGGAGTGACTTCGATGAGTTCCTTCAGGAAGAGGGAATTCATGAGGAGGTAACTGCAGCAGCTCTTAAGCGGGTCATTGCGTGGCAGTTGGACAAGGTAATGAAATCCAAGCATATCACCAAAACCGAGATGGCATCTCGGATGCACACCAGTCGCGCAGTGGTTAATCGTCTTCTCGATGAAGATGATACCAGTGTCACATTAGCTACATTAGCACGCGCGAGCCTGGCAATAGGTGTGCCGTTAAAAATCGAGTTTACCATCAACGCAGAGGCATAACTAGTTGGCATGGGTGGCTTAAGCCTTGAAAACACTTTGCGTGCTGCCTTTTCATTCTGAATTCTGTCTTCCTCCTCAATACATCTCCAGCTTGACGAGTCGACCTTCGAGCGGTCCGTTGAACAACGGCTTTTTCCACGACGGTTTAAGTCCCAAGGCCGGAACCAACTCCTTGACCCCGCAGTAGACGTAGGCCGTGGAACCCTGGCACCGTTTCTTGAGGAAGTCTCCGAACTCCTTGTAAATCCTTGCCGCATCCTCTCCGGTCCCGAGACGCACTCCGTAGGGCGGATTGCAGACGATGGTCGCGTCCGGCAATCCGGGCAGATCACGGAAGTCTTGCTGCTGTAAGCGGATACGGCGACTTCCGGGAAGCACGGCGAGGTTCTTGCGCGCCGCAGCAATGGCCTTTGCCGCTTGGTCGCTGCCCGCGATCATTTCCTCGGGGAGCTCTTGCATATGGTTGTTTGCGTCTGCTTTGACCGTTTTCCATAGTTCCGGGTCGAAATCGGGCAGCCTCTCGAAGCCGAACCGTTTGCGCAGGAATCCGGCCGGTATCCGGCACCAGTGCATGGCCGCCTCGGCAAGCAGGGTGCCGCCGCCGCACATCGGATCATAAAATAGTCGGTCTCCGGTCCATCCTGTCCATAGGACAATCGCTGCGGCCATGGTCTCCTGCATGGGCGCCTCCACCTGCACGATCCGGTAGCCGCGGCGATGCAGGGACCCGCCCGAGGTATCTATGCCTATCACCGCCCGGTCCTGCTCGATGTGCAGGTTGAACCAGATGTCGGGGTCATCGGTGTCAATATCGGGCCGCTTGCCGCAACGTATCCTGAACCGGTCCACGATGGCATCCTTGAGCACCAGGGCAGCGTAACGGGAGTGCGTGATGCGGCTATGGGAAACCGTAGCAAATACGGCGAAGGTGTTTTGAATATCGATCAATTCTTCCCAGACGAGCTTCCTGGCCTTTCTATAAAGGGCGTCGGTACTGTCGCAGCGAAAGGAGGAAAGGGGGGCCAGGACCTTGGAGATGAGCCTGGCGCAGTAGTTGATCCGGTATAGAGCCGACGAATCCGCGGTAAAGTAAAGTCCGCGGTAGACAGGCTTAACATCGACAGCCCCCAGTGTCTGGAGCTCTGCTACGGCCAACTCGTGCAGCTCATTGGCAACGGGCGCAAAGTAACGGCCGTTACACTGGTATTCAAATTGCGATTGGGGAGTTGATTGCATTATAGGTTCGTCTGGTTTTAGATGGTCAATTTTTTCGGCTCATCGCTGATTAGTGGGAAGATGCCAAAAGAATGGTGCGTATAACGCACCCTACAAAGGCATCGAGTCACATCTAACCAGCAGGTAATCTCTATTTTTGTAGGGTGCGTTATACGCACCAATTTCAAAAAGTTGGACGTATCTCAAGGTGGTTTCCCACTAATCCGCGAAGAGCCATTTTTTCGAGCGGTCACATGATCGCCGATATACTACCAAAGTGCCCGAGAGGGGCAATTTTTCTTTACATTGTGAAGGCAAGACATTAATTTTAAATTTTTTCAAAAAACATGCGGGGACGAAGAAGTGAAGAAAGGCATTGAAAAGGCCAAAATCCTTATTGAATCATTACCCTACATTAGAAGATTTTACAACAAAACCGTGGTGATCAAGTATGGCGGCCATGCCATGGTGGATGAAAACTTGAAGAAAAATTTCGCCATGGACATCGTGATGATGAAATATATCGGCATAAATCCGGTGGTCGTGCATGGGGGAGGCCCGCAGATAAGCCAGTTCCTTCGTAAGCTCAATATCCAGTCGCGCTATGTGCAAGGAATGCGGGTGACCGACATAGAGACCATGGATGTGGTGGAAATGGTCCTGGTGGGTAAGGTCAACAAGGAGATTGTCGGCCTGATCAGCCGGATGGGCGGCAAGGCCGTGGGGCTCTCCGGTCGGGACGGCGACCTTATCCGGGCCAGGAAGATGCAGTTGTTCAAGGAGAATCAGGACGCACCGCCCGAGCTTATTGACCTGGGTCGGGTCGGGGAGGTCACCTCTATCCTTTCCGTCCTGAAGGCTCAGGACTTTATCCCGGTCATTGCGCCGGTAGGCGTGGATGATGATGGTTACACCTACAATATCAATGCCGATCTTGTGGCCGGTGCCATTGCAGCCCGGCTGGGAGCGGAAAAACTCATTCTCCTTACCGATGTAGAGGGGGTGTTGGACCGGGATGGCCGGCTTTTTCACTCCCTGAATAAGGAGGAAGTCCATAACCTCCTTGCGTCCGGAGTGATCGCAGGCGGCATGATTCCTAAAATCAATTGCTGTCTTGATGCCATGGCAGGAGGCGTCGCCAAGGCCCACATCATTGACGGCCGCGTGGAGCATGCCATTCTTCTTGAAATGTTCACGGACCAGGGGATCGGCACTGAGATCGTTAACTGATTGCAACTGATGGTTAAACTTCTGGTTGCAAAAAGAATTAATTCAGGTATTGAATAGCAATTCATCTTTTAAGAGAGATAATGACCATGGTAAGTCACCTGTTACAACTTTGGGATTTCAGTAAGGAAGAACTCGAGTCTTATGTAAGCCTCGCCCTGGAGATCAAAGGGGACGCCAACAACAGCCGTTGGCAAGGCGCCTTGTCCGGAAAGACCGTTGCCCTGCTTTTTGATAAACCCTCCACCCGGACCCGGGTCTCCTTTGAGGCGGCCATGTATGGACTCGGCGGCCAGGTGATCTTTCTGCCCAGCCGGGAGTCCCAGCTTTCCCGGCAGGAGCCGCTCAAGGATATGGCCCGGGTCATGGCCCGATATGTGGACTGCCTGGTGGTACGTACCTATGGTCAGGAAGTGACGAAGGAACTGGCCCGTCATTCCTCGGTGCCGGTGATCAATGCCCTTACCGACCTTCACCATCCCTGTCAGATCTTAAGTGACATCATGACCATTATTGAACATAAGGGATCGATAACCCCTTGTAGGGTGGCCTGGGTAGGGGATGGCAACAATATGGCGAATTCCTGGATCCAGGCCGCAGGCCGTATGGGTTTCCGTTTGACCCTGGCCTGTCCGGAGGGCTATGAACCTGATGCCCAAACCCTTGCCGAGGCCCGGAAGACCGCAATTGCCCCCATCATTGTGGTGCGTGATCCTTTCGAGGCCGTGGCCGGGGCTGATGTCATCAACACCGATGTCTGGGCGAGTATGGGACAAGAGACCGAACACGAGGAGCGGGTGAAGGTCTTTGCTCCGTTTCAGGTAAACGGCCGTTTGCTTTCCGGGGCCAAGACGGATGCTATCGTGCTCCATTGTCTTCCTGCCCACCGGGATGAAGAGATTACCGACGAGGTGCTGGAGGGCGCCCAATGTGTGGCCTTTGATCAGGCGGAAAACAAGCTCCATATCCATAAGGCCATTCTCGTCAAACATCTTGCGCCTATTGGTGAGAGGTAAGACTCATGAAGGTGCAAAAGATCGTGCTCGCCTATTCCGGCGGGCTTGACACCTCGGTGATTTTAAGGTGGCTGCGGGAAAATTATCATTGTCCGGTGATCGCCTTTGTCGCCGATCTCGGCCAGCAAGAGGACTGGGAGGCCATACGCAGGAAAGGGCTTGCCACCGGGGCGGAGCAGGTGATCGTTTCCGACCTTAGGGAGACCTTTGTCCGGGATTACGTCTTTCCCGCCTTTAGGGCCAATGCCGTCTATGAAGGGTCCTATCTCCTGGGAACGTCTCTGGCGCGGCCGGTTATTGCCCGGGAGCAGGTGGCGGTGGCCACGGCAGAAGGGGCTGATGCGGTAAGCCATGGCGCAACGGGCAAGGGCAATGATCAGGTGCGCTTTGAATTGACCTATATGGCCTTGAGGCCTGATCTTACCATTATCGCCCCCTGGCGGATATGGGATCTTAATTCTCGGACCAGTCTCATGGCCTATGCCAGAGAACATGGCATCCCGGTGCCGGTCACCAGGGAAAAGCCTTACAGCTCTGACGAAAATCTTCTCCATATCAGCTATGAGGGCGGAGTCCTCGAGGATCCCTGGCATGAACCGGAAAAGGCCATGTTTACCCGGACAATGGATCCGGAAGAGGCCCCTGACCGGCCGACCTTTATTGAAATCGATTTTGAGGTAGGCGATCCGGTGGCCATCAATGGCGAGAGGCTCTTGCCGCTTGCCATTTTTGGCCGTCTCAATGAGCTGGGCTCGGCCAACGGCATCGGCCGCCTCGATATGGTGGAAAACCGGTTTGTGGGTCTAAAATCCCGGGGGGTCTATGAGACGCCGGGTGGCACCATATTGCGTATAGCCCATCGTGATCTGGAGACCATAACCATGGATCGGGAGGTCATGAAGATCCGGGACGGGTTGATTCCGCGGTACTCGGAGCTCATCTACAACGGTTTCTGGTTTTCCCCGGAGCGGGACCTGCTCCAAAAGACCATGGACGAGGCCCAGCTCCCGGTCACGGGCACGGTGCGGCTCAAACTCTACAAGGGTAATTGCATGCCTATAGGCCGGAAATCGGCCCAATCATTATACCGCCTGGACCTTGCCACCTTTGAGGAGGACGAGGTGTATAACCAGGCGGACGCCACCGGCTTTATCCGGCTTAATGCCCTGCGGTTAAAAATTCAGGCTTTAATGAAGAAATGAAGCGATGAGCGAGAGTAATAAATCCCCAGACCAGGCGGTCGGTAAGCCATGGGCAGGCCGATTCACGGAAAAGACCGCTGCCTCGGTGGAGGCCTTTACCGCCTCTATCCACTTTGATGTCCGTCTTTTTCGGCAGGATATCGCCGGCAGCCGGGCCCATGCCCGGATGCTCGCACGCCAGGGCCTGCTTACGGATGGGGAGGCCTCCCTCATTGACCGGGGGCTTGTTGAAATTGAAGAGGAAATCAGCACCGGACGCTTTCTATTCCGCCAGGAACTGGAAGACATCCACATGCATATTGAAAGGGCCCTGATCGAAAAAATCGGGCCCGCCGGCGAAAAGCTCCACACCGGGCGCAGCAGAAACGATCAGGTGGCCCTTGACCTAAGGCTTTACCTTCGGGAAGAGACCGATAGGATCATAAGGCTCCTCATCAATATGCAAAGGGCCCTGGTCTGGTTGGCAAGAAAGAATCTCGCCGTGGTCATGCCCGGTTATACCCATCTCCAGCGGGCCCAACCCGTGCTCCTTGCCCATCACCTCCTTGCCTTTCATGAAATGTTCGGCCGCGATCGGGAGCGACTGGCTGATTGCCGGAAACGGATCAATGTGATGCCCTTAGGTGCTGCTGCCCTGGCCGGCTCGGGCCTGCCTCTGGACCGGCAGTCAGTGGCCCGGGAGCTTGATTTTCCGGCCGTTACCGCAAACAGCATGGACACCGTGGGCGACCGGGATTTTGCGGTGGAGTTCGTCGCTTGCGCCGGTCTCATCCAGATTCATTTGAGCCGTTTTGCCGAGGAACTCATTCTCTGGTCCAGTCAGGAATTTGCCTTTGTGACCCTTTCCGACGCCTTTTGTACCGGCAGCAGCATCATGCCGCAAAAGAAAAATCCCGATATCCCGGAACTGGTCCGGGGGAAAAGCGGCCGGGTGATCGGGAATCTTGTCTCCCTCCTTACCCTCCTCAAAGGTCTCCCCCTTACCTATAACCGGGACCTGCAGGAAGATAAGGAGCCGGTCTTTGACACGGTGGATACGGTCTCTTCATCACTTGGGATTATGACCGAACTCCTGGACCATGTCGTGTTCCATGGGGACCGGATGCGGAAGGCGGCCATGAATGGTTTTACCACGGCCACGGACCTTGCTGACTATCTCGTGAAAAAAGGGGTGCCGTTTAGGCAGGCCCATGCCATTGTGGGCAAGACCGTGGCGTTTTGTGTCGCGCAGGGCAGGGAACTCGCCGACCTGACGCTTCCCGAGCTTCAGGACTTTTCACCGAAGATAGCCGAGGATGTCTTTGCCGTGCTCTCGGTGGATGGCTCGGTGACGAGCCGGCATACAGAAGGCGGGACCTCGCCGGACAGGGTGCTTGCCGCCCTGGTCAGAGCGGAAAGGGAACTGGAAACAGCGGGTGCAATACAAAAAAGTGAACCATTTACGCTAAACCGTTTATCCACTTAACAT
>CAZDYX010000177.1:0-7342 GCA_964509775.1 uncultured Desulfobulbia bacterium
TCAAACATTCGCGCGGACATGTCAAATCCTGCGAATTCTATAGCGCAGACAATGGATGAAAAAAAGTCGGATCGTCTCTGCACGGACATTTTTACTGGTTGTGGTCGTTACGATAGTAGCCTCGGCAATCGCCTTTTTTCTTCCCCAGATCCTCTTCCCACCTGATCGGGATAAGGGGCCGCAAGAGGCCGGCAAACGGGAAGATCTGAAAACATCTTCGGTCGCAAGAGGAAATATCTATGATCGAAATCTCCAAGAGCTGGCCGTGAGTTTTAGGCTTGCTTCAATATATGCGCGGCCCCTCGAAATGGAAAATATCGATGAGGCTGCCCACGCCCTGGCCTTGGTACTGAACAGGGACGAAAAAGAACTTTTGACCCTGTTTAAGACGGAAAGGAGCTTTCTCTGGCTGGGACGGCATTTAGCGGCCGAGAAGTCGGACGCGGTTTTAAGGTTGAACATGAGGGGTATACATCTCACCAACGAGAAATGGAGATTCTATCCTCGAGGGAAAGGGACAGCCCATGCGTTGGGCTTCATGAAGGAAGAACAGGGCTTGGACGGGGTGGAATTTTACTATGACCAACGGTTGCGAGGGATTTTGTCCGAGGAGACCCGGGTCTCTTCCCCTCCCGCTCATCTGGTGCTTACCCTTGATTTGCGTCTACAAGCCTTTATTGAGGCCGAGATTAACAAGTTTATGAAGAAGGTCGGGGCAAGAGAGGGGATGGCCGTGGTTATGAATCCCTATGACGGCGTCATCCTTTCCCTGGTGAATCTTCCTTCCTTTGATCCCAACCACTTTTGGGATTATGAGGCAACGGTACGGCGTAACAACGTTATATCAGCCCCTGTTTTTCCGGGAGCCCTTTTAAGGCTCCTGCAACCTGCCGCAACCTGGGCCGAAAAAAACGACCAACCAGCCCCTCCCCCTTCCGGCCCTGCCGAGAATTCCGGGTCTACCCAGCCCGGCTTGGCGCAACGGCATCCCTTGACAATGGGCCAGACAACCGTTACCACCCCCTGGATAGAGGCCGAACCCGGACTTTATCTATCAAAGGGGTTGGCGTTATGGCCTGACCAGGAAAAGGTCGCTCATGATCAATTAGTTCAGGTCCTAAGCAAGTTGGGTCTTGACCGACTAACCGGAATCGATCTCCCCTCTGAGGTTACGGGTAATATGATGACGGCGGATTCTGCGGCCAGGCAGGTCCCGCAGCCCACCACCCTCCAACTGATAAATGCCTTCGCCACCCTTGTCAATGGGGGTAAACGGGTGCGCCCCCATTTGCTTCATTCCTATTGGACCTCTGACCACGGCCGGGAAATACCTCCAGGGGAGGCGGAGCAAGAAACCGTTCTCGCCCCTGACCTCAGCCAAAGGATCCGCGACCTGATACAGGTTACCGGGCAGGTGGGGAAAAGCGAGTATTATATCCTTGAGTCCGTAACCCGGGAGAGTGTTATCCCGAAAGGGGATGCCGGCGGAGGAGAACCCTTGAAAAGCGGGGATGGACAACCTGCCTTTCAGAGCGTGCTGCTAGCCATGCCCCACCAGGAACAACCTGAAATAATTGCTGCCCTGGTTTTTTCCGGTGTATCCTTTGCCCCTGACGAGGCCTCACCCATGGCTGTGCTGGGGGCCCGGATAATGTCGCAGGCCTTAAAATTCAATCGCGAGCCAACGACCAAGACTGAATCCAGCCCCAGGGTTTCACAATCGACGGACATCTATAAACAATGGGAGGCCCTGTACGGGAAGGGCACGGCGATATCTCCATTTTCTGCAATCCAGGAAGGCGGGGTAACGATGCCTGATGTGATTGGCCGTAGCCTCAGGGGAGCCCTGCAGATCTTGGGGCCCTATGGCCTTTCTGTCAAGGTGAAGGGCAGCGGCAAGGTTATAAGGCAGCATCCTGCTACCGGTGCGCCGCTGGTGGGCCAGAAGGGATGTGTGTTAGAGTTGACAACGGACAAGTGAAAACCTTTTTTCCGGATAATACCGATGCAAGGCCCATCTCCCTCCTCATGCAGGGGTTGCCTCATTATGCCTGCGGCGCGATGGATCGGGCCAAGATCAGCGGCATTACCGTTGACTCGCGGGAGGTGAAACCCGGGGATCTCTTTGTCGCGATCCAGGGAGAAAAGGTCGATGGCCATCAGTTTGTGGAAGAGGCGATAGCGAAAGGTTGTGTCGCGTTTATTGTCCAGCAGGGAAGGCTGCCGGCAAAAAACAGTTTTTCCGCCGTTGCCATCGAGGTTCCTGACACCAGGACCGCCCTGGCCGGGGTTGCCGGCGCCTTTTTTGATCATCCGGAAAAAGAGTTACGGTTTATCGGCATTACGGGAACCAACGGCAAGACCACCACGACCTTTCTCGTGGAGGCTATGTTGAACAAGGCCGGGTATATTCCCGGGGTCATCGGTACCGTGAATTACCGGTATCAAGGCCTGGAATTCACGGCAACTCATACTACCCCTGACCCCATCGTTCTCTATCGTACCTTGCGCCGAATGAAGGATGAGGGAGTCACCCATGTGGTGATGGAGGTTTCTTCCCACGCCTTGGCCCAGAAACGGATCCATGGCCTGTCATTTGATGTGGCCGTCTTTACCAATCTTACCAGGGACCATCTTGACTTTCACCACGACATGGAAAGCTATTTTCAGAGTAAAAAGAAGCTGTTCTTCGAATACCTCAAAAAAGACGGTCGGGCCGTAATTATGCTGGAGATCCAGACGCCTGAAGATGGTCAAGAAAGAACCGTCATCGTCGGGAAAGGACGGACTCTTGCCGCAGAACTTGTTGCCCCGATCCGTTGTGGCATGGAGAGGAACTGCGACCTCTATCCCGAAGACTTTGTCTGTTCTCTCGCCGGGATTAAGACGACCATCCAAACCCCGCGGGGTAGATTGCGGTTGCACTCCTCCCTGGTGGGACAATTTAACCTCAAGAACCTCCTGACCGCTGCCGGAGTGGGGATTGCCCTGGATCTGACGCCCGAAACGATCGCGGGCGGGATAGAGAGTCTTAAAAACGTACCCGGACGTCTGGAGCGGATCAACTCCAGAAAAGGACTCAAGGTCTTTGTCGATTATGCGCATACGCCCGATGCCTTGGCCAACGTCCTCACGACCTTAAGACAATTCAATCCGCCCCGGCTGATCTGTATCTTTGGTTGCGGCGGGGACCGGGATCGGGGCAAACGGGCCATGATGGGGGAAGTGGCAGGCAATTTATGCGATGTGGCGTTGGTGACCTCGGATAACCCGAGGTCTGAACGGCCAGAGGCCATTATGCAGGAGATCGAACAAGGACTAGCGCACTCCTTGCTTAAAAGAATCCGGGCGGAACTCTTGTTTGAAAACCGGAACTGGCAGGGATATGACCTCATCGTCTCCCGGCGGGAGGCCATATCCCTTGCCATTCGACAGGCGCATCAGGACGATGTGGTCCTGATTGCCGGCAAAGGCCATGAAAACTATCAGATCATAGGAAACCGTAAAAAGTTCTTTGACGACCGGCTGGAGGCAGTCGGCGCCGAGTTCATGGTTTAGGTTCCGAATGGAAAATACCAGCAAAGAGGTCAAAAGCCGGAAGCCGGAAGCCGGTTTGTTTTGTAACCAGGGACTCATGGGTGTCCGAATATCAGGCGAGGGCGGGGGGCTTGTCCCAACCGGCTGGACAATGGATGCCCTTCTCTGTGCTACCGGCGCCAGGCCTTTGACCACAGAAACTGCGTCCGAACTCCGGTCCATTTGTACCGACACCCGCTCATTACAGTCCGGGGATATCTTTGTGGCCCTGGTCGGAACCAATTTCGACGGCCATTGGTTTGTCCCGGAGGCGGTCCGGAAAGGGGCGGGTGCAGTGATGGTGGCCAAAATAGTAGAACCGCTGCCTTCTGTGCCAATGCTCCAGGTTCCCGACACCTTGACAGCACTCGGGGATCTTGCCGCCTATCGACGGGGTCAGATTTCAGGGCTTAAGGTCATCGCCATTACGGGCAGTTGCGGAAAGACAACGGTCAAGGAAATGACCGCAGCCATTCTCTCTCAACGGTTCCGGACCCTGAAGACCAAGGGGAATTTTAATAATCTTGTCGGGTTGCCCCTTTCGATACTGCCCCTGACCCCGGAACACGAAATTGCGGTCCTGGAAATGGGGATGAATCAGCCCGGCGAGATCGGCCGCCTCACCCGGATAGCCGATCCTGATGTTGCCTGCATCGTCAATGTCCATGCCGCCCATCTTGAGGCCTTGCATGATATTTCCGGCGTGGCCCGGGCAAAGGGAGAACTCTTCGACAATGTCCGGCCGGATGCCTTGCTGGTGGTGAATAACGACGACAAAAAGATCCGCGGCCTGGCACAAAGACATGATAATCGCAAGATATTCTTCGGCCTCCGGAAGGGGGCTGATGTCCGCGCCACCCGCATTCAGCCGGCCGGCCTCCAGGGAACAGTCTTCACCCTGCATCTGGGCGGCCGAAAGATGCGGATATTGCTACCCCTGGTCGGCCGCCACAATGTGTTGAACGCCCTGGCCGCGGCTGCCATGGCATACTGCGTGGGGGCTGATCTGCATACCATTGGCCAAGGATTATCCTCCTTTGCCGGCCATGAGGCCCGGTTTAGGATTTTTAAGGTTTCCGGCAGGCCAGGGATTGTCGATGATGCATACAATGCCAACCCGGCCTCGATGCTTGCCGCCCTGGCTGCGACCCGGGAACTGCGCCGGGAACATAAGGCCGTGGCGGTCCTGGGCGATATGTTGGAACTGGGCTTGACCAGCGCTGAGGCCCATACAACATTAGGCGGACAGGTGGCGGCGCACGGGTTTGATTATCTACTGGCCGTGGGTAACTTTGCCGACCAGGTGGTGAATGCAGCCCGCAGCTCCGACATGTCTGCGGACCGAGCCAGGAAATTTGCCGACAAGGCTGAAATTGTCAGGTTTTTAGAAGACCTTATGGGGCGCGGCGACCTAGGGCAAGATGACTGGATTCTGGTCAAGGGGTCCCATGGCATGCGCATGGACACGGTGGTGAAAGAACTTCTGGGGGAAAAAGAGGAGATCCGTTAATGCTTTATCACTTGCTTTATCCCCTGCATACCCTTTTTGGCGGCTTCAATGTCTTCCGCTACATCACCTTTCGCTGTGTCGGGGCCATTATCACCGCCTTTTTGCTTTGCCTGTGGATCGGCCCCTGGTTTATCAGGGCGCTTAAACATCGTCAGATCGGACAGGTGGTACGGGATGACGGGCCTAAGACCCATTTTGCCAAAAACGGCGTGCCCACCATGGGCGGGCTCCTTATCCTCTTTTCGGTGATTACCACCACCTTGCTCTGGGTGGATATAACCAACCACTATGTCTGGCTTATCATGTTCGTCATGCTCTGGTTCGGGGTCATAGGGTTTATCGATGATTTTCGTAAGGTCACCAAGAAAAACACCAAGGGCCTTGCCGGCCGGTGGAAGCTCATATTTCAGTTTGCCGGGGCAACAATCGCGGCCTTGTTTCTTTATATGGACCCCTCTTTTGACGGCCAGCTCGGCATTCCATTTTTTAAGAATCTCCATCCCGACCTGGGCTGGTATTATATCTTTTTTGCCCTGTTTGTCATTGTGGGCTCCTCCAATGCAGTCAATCTTACCGACGGACTTGACGGCCTGGCAACCGGTCCCACGGTTATTACGGCAAGCGTTTATCTCATATTTTCCTATCTCGCCGGGCATGCGGCCCTGGCCAATTATCTCCAGATCCCCTTTGTCCAGGGGGCGGGCGAGATCGCTGTTTTCTGCGGAGCACTGGTGGGCGGAAGCCTGGGTTTCCTATGGTTTAACGCCTTTCCGGCCCAGGTATTTATGGGCGATGTGGGCTCCCTTTCCCTGGGGGCAGCCCTGGGCCTCGTGGCCGTGGCAGTCAAGCAGGAAATCCTCCTTGCCATAGTGGGCGGAGTTTTTGTCATGGAGGCCCTTTCGGTCATTTTTCAGGTGGGCTATTTCAAGATGAGCGGCGGCCGGAGGATATTCCGCATGGCCCCCCTGCACCATCATTTTGAGATCAAGGGGTTGGTGGAGCCCAAGGTAATCGTCCGTTTCTGGATCATCTCCATAGTTCTGGGCCTGATCGGTCTCGGCACCCTTAAATTGAGGTAAATACTCAGGTTGATAGTCTGTAGGTGTTTAGGTGAATAGGTAAAGAAGAAAAATTAGAAATTACGCTAAGTTCAGAGCATTTAATTATGCTGACGAGATCCTGTTAGTGTCTGATATGTTCGTTGGTCTGCCCCTAACAGACTACAGACTAAACAACCTACAGACTAAGCAACCTGAGTAGTTACAAATTGAGGTAAGGAAGCCATGCACGTGCTGGTGGTGGGATTAGGAAAATCAGGAATCGCAGCGGTCCGGTTCTTTCTGGGACAAGGGGTCAGGGTCTCGGTCACGGATGCGGCGCCTCGACATAATTTAGATCCTGATGCCCTGAAATACCTGGAAGACCATGGGGTCCCGGTGGAGGCCGGCAGCCACTCCGAAGCCTTCTTTTGGTCGGCCGATCGGATCATGGTGAGTCCGGGCGTTCCCCAGGATATTCCGGCACTGGCCTCGGCTCGGGCCCGGGGGATCCCCATCCATGGAGAAATGGACCTGGTGCGCAGCCTTATCAAAGCGCCGGTTGCGGCCGTAACCGGTACCAACGGCAAGACCACGGTAACCACCCTGCTCGGAAAACTTTTCAGTGCTGCGGGTAAAAAGGTCTTTGTGGGCGGCAATATCGGCACCCCCCTATTTGATTATCTCTCTGGTCCCAGGGACGCCGAGATGGTGGTGGTTGAGGTGAGCAGTTTCCAACTGGACACCGTGGGCCATTTTGCCGCCGATATGGGGATATTGCTGAACATTACCCCTGATCACCTGGACCGGTATCCATCCTTCGATGCCTATGCCGAGTCCAAATTCAGGATCTTTTCGACTGAAAAAGAGGGAGCTTGGGCCATTCTCAATGCCGATGATCCGGAGATCATGAAGAGGACCGACTTATGGCCGGACACTAATATCCGCCTTTTCGTGAGCCAACAGCCAAAAAATCATCGGGGGGCCTATCTACGCGACACACATGTAGTCTTGACGGGTCTCCCCGGACTGACCGACCGCGAGGAGGTCTATGACCTTTCCGGGACCAGCCTTCTTACCCAGGTAAATATGCAAAACGCCATGGTCGCGGTACTTGCGGCCCGGATCATGGGCTGCCCGTTTTCTGGCATCATGAAGGGCCTGGCCGGTTTTACTCCTTTGCCCCATCGCCTTACCCTGGTGGCCGAGACCAATAAGG
>CAZDYX010000178.1:0-7339 GCA_964509775.1 uncultured Desulfobulbia bacterium
GCGATGATAAAGGAAACGATCACTTTCCCTTGCCAGCCCATACGACGGGCCTGGGTTGGATAGCTTATGTTCCCAACCCGGACCAGCCGGAACCAAAATTGGATATACAAAACATGTTAAATGTCTTGGCTGGTTCCGGGTTAACGGCCTGTTCTTTAATAAATTCTATCCATTTTGCGTAGAAATTTTTTCTTAAGTAACTAAGGATTTTATCCCGAATATAGGTAAAATGTTCTTTAAGGTAGCGGATTTTGGCTTCATCGCGCCCTTTGTCCGGATTCGCTCCGCCTAAACCCGTAGGCGTGCAAAGCGAATCCGGCCAAAAGAAACCCCAACCGGTGCCCGCTTTCGCTGTTCCGGGTTCCGCGTTCCGAGCTATTAGAGGAAAGTTTGTATGTTCTCAACCCGCCGCCCGTAACTCGCAACTCGCAACTCGCAAGGATTTACTTGGATTGGGCAATGAGGGTCATGGCCTCAATGGTCCGATCGATGTCCTCCCGGATAGTGAAGGGCCCGATACTGAAACGGACGCCTCCCTGGGGATAGGTGCCGAGGGTCTCGTGAACCAGGGGCGCACAGTGGAGCCCGACCCGCACGGCAATGCCGAAGTCGGCATCCAGGATGGCCCCGACGTCCGCAGGGTCGATTCCCTCTACATTGACGGTTAAAAGGCCGAGGTGGTCGGACAAATTTTGTGCACAGACCATGGCGATTCTTTCATTCCCGCTTAGACCATCCCGGAGTCTGGTCAGCAGCGCCATTTCCCGGTGATGGATCACTTCGAGTCCTTCTCCGAGAATGAAATCCAGACCTGCGGAAAGACCGATGATGCCCAACAGGTTGAGGGTGCCGGACTCCAGCCGGTGTGGGAAGCTCTGAGTATGCATCAGACTTTTTGAGTCAACACCGGTGCCGCCAAAGCGGGTGGTTTTTATGTCCAGTTTCGGATCGATCACCAACCCGCCGATGCCTGTCGGACCGAGCAGGGACTTGTGACCGGTAAAGGCCAGGGCAGAGATTTTCCCGGCCTGCAGGTCTATGGGGATCACCCCGGCGCTCTGAGCGGCATCGATGAGGAGCGGGACGTCACGTTCGGCACAGACGTGCCCTATTTCCGGGACAGGTTGAACCGTCCCCAGGACGTTGGAGGCCTGGTTCACAATGACCAGCCTGGTATTGGACCGGATTGCCCGGCCGATTTCCTGGGGGTCTATAAAGCCCTGTCCGTCGAAGGGGACCAGATCGAATTCTATGAGGCCCTCCAGGTTCAGATGATAAAGGGGCCGAAGGACGGAGTTATGCTCCAGCCTGGTGGAAACGACGTGGTCCCCGGGTTTGAGGAGCCCCTGAATGGCCAGGTTTAAAGCGTCGGTGGCGTTATTGGCGAATATGACGCGGTCCGGATCAGGGGCCCCGAAAAACCGGGCAAGCTTCTGTCTCGTCTTACGGACCAGTTCCTCAGCCTCGGCCGCCAGGTCATAACTCCCCCGGCCCGGAGAAACCCCCAAACGGGCATAGGTTTCCATCATGGCCGCCAAGACCGAATGAGGCTTGGGGAAGGTCGTGGCGGCATTATCGAGGTATATAAACCGTTCCGGCATAGGCGCTACGAGGCACAGGATTTCGGATTTGGCAGACCGGCCACGAGCCGTGCGCCGTGCCGGATCCCTCCGGGAAAGAGGCGTTCCAACTCCATCAGACTCAGGTCAATGCCGGCCTTCAAGTCCCGGTTCAAAGGGGCCCGGCCATGGTTGCGGTAGTAGCTGCGCATTAAACGAATGATCCGCCAGTGCACCTCCCCCATCATTTCCAAGCCCCTCTCGGCGGCCAGGAACTGGGCCACTTCCTCAGACCAGTCCTCCGCTTTCCATAAAAACCCCTCTCCATCGAAGAGGATTTCTCTCCCGGCCACCAGACGAACCTTGCGGTTCGGACGCCCCGATCGCGGCCCGGTTCCGTCCGCTTCACCCATGGGCCTTATTCCCCGGTGGCCAGCCCGGCCTTGATTTTTTCCGGTGTGGCCGGAAGGTTATAGATCCTGACCCCGCAGGCGTCCTTGATAGCGTTGGTCACCGCCGGTGCCGTCGAAACCATGGTCATCTCGCCGATACCCGTTGCCCCCAGGGTCCCTTTGGTTCGAGGAGTTTCCCTGGTAATTACTTCCATGTCGAAGGCGGTTTTCATGGTGGGGAACTTGAACGTGACCCAATCTTTGGTCCGGCCATGGACATATTCCTCCCGGAGCGCATAGCCGACGCCCTGGTCCATACCGCCCTCTAACTGGCCTTCCAGGTTTTGCGGATGAATAATCGGCCCGGCATCCACAGCCGTGGTGATCTTGATCACCCGCACCTCGCCGCTGTCGGTATTGACCTCCACTTCAGCCATTTGAATGTTATGGACCTGGGATTCAAAGGATGGCCCCTGACCGGTTTGCGGATCGAGGTCGCCCTCCTCCGTCACCTTCTTTTTTCCCATGTATCGGACCGGTTTGTCGGCCTTTTTCAGCCCTTCATAGGTGACGGCGCCGGTTTCCTTCATGTCCCCTTTCAGTTGTTCGATGGCATTAACCAGGGCGCCGCCGGCCATGTAGGTCATCCGGCTGCCGGCGGACGGGCCGGTTTCCGTGGTCTGATCGGTATTTCTGGTAACCAGACGGACCTTGTTCATGGGCAGATTCAACAGGTGGGCGGCGATCTGGGTCAGCATGGAATCGTTGCCTTCACCCGGGTCGGCCACCGCGGCGTAAATGGTCAGGCCGTCGTCCGGATCCAGCTCTACGGCTACCTGGGCCGCGTCTCCGGGCTGGGCGATACTGAAGGCGTGGCAGGCCAGGCCAACTCCGCGCTTAATCGGGCCGTCTCTGAAGGCCGCCGCTTCCTTTTTGGCCCGCAGGTAGTGGGGACGGATGGTTTCGCAAAGCTCCGTGAAAGGCCATTGTTCGACCGCCTTACCGGTGGAAATACTCTCACCGGGTTTTAGAGAGTTCTGGAGGCGGAATTCCAGGGGATCGAGGCCCATCTTGTCGGCCAGCATGTCCATGGCCGATTCCAGGGCGAAGGTGACCTGGGGCGGCCCGGCCCCGCGGGCCGCACCGCCGGCCGGGTTATTGGTGTAAATCAACCGGGACTGGGCCAGGATGTTGGGGATATGGTAAGATCCGGAGAGCATCTGCAAGGAACGAAGAACGACGACTATCCCTAATATCTGGTAGGCCCCGTTTTCCACGATGAACTCATTGGCATAGGCGGTCAACTTGCCGTCCCGGTCGGCACCCAATTTGACCTTCATGATGAAAGGATGGCGTTTGGAAGTGAGGACCATCGATTCCGAGAGGCTGGGGATGTAACGGATCGGCCGTTTAAAATGTATGGCCGCGGCCCCGGCAATCCCTTCGGAGGTGATGGCCGCCTTGATACCGAACTGGCCTCCGGAGTAGGCCTCCTCATAACGCATGTTTTCCCATCCCAGAGCCCCCTGCAGGATGGCCATATGGGTATGGATCATGATGCTCCTGCCGATCACCACCAGCAGGGCCTCTTCTCCTTGGCCTTCCAGATAGGCCACACAGGCTTCAGGCTCCAAAGGGGCCTGATGATTCATCTGGGTGGTGAATTCGGCCTCGACCACGGCGGCCGATTCGGCCAGGGCCTTTTCGGCATCTCCTTTGATCTGGGGTTGACCATAGCAGAGGTTGGGAAATTCGGCATGAATCTGGACCGCGCCGTTCACCAGCGCTTCCGCCGGGGTTTTCAGAACCGGCAGGGGATCGTAATCAACTTTTACAGCCGCCGCGGCGTTCAAGGCCTGGGCCCTGGTTTCGGCCGCCACTATGGCGATGGGGTCTCCCAGACATCGGACCCTGTCCTCACATAGAATAGGCTGGTCAGGGAATATCATGGTGAGGCGATTGGTCCCTTTAATGTCCTTGGCCGTCATAACGCCAATCACGCCCGGCATCTTTTCGGCTGCCTGGATATCGATGGATTTGATCACCCCATGATGTTCGGTACTGCGCACCACGGCCACTTCGACCGCCCCCTGGAGTTTGATATCGGCCGTAAACTCGGCCTGGCCGCAGGCCTTGAGCATAGCTGACGGCCGGGGGTGAGAGACACCGATCATGTTTCCCTTGGGATCAGGCCGGACCAGGTCCGGAGTAATCTCACCTCGGAGGAATAGGCCGGCCAGTTTGACCGCATCGATGATTTTGACGTAACCGGTGCAGCGGCACAAATTGCGCGCCAGGGCCTTTTTGATAGCATCCGTATCCGGGTTGGAATTCTGATCGAGCAGGGCCTTGGCGGCCATGATCATACCCGGTGTGCAGTAACCGCATTGGACCGCACCGGCCAGGACAAAGGCCTCCTGGATCAGGTGGGGATTGGCCGGTGTGCCCAGGCCTTCCACGGTGATTACTTCAGCGCCTTTCAGATCGGCCACCTTGGTGTGACAGGATCGGATTGCCTTTCCGTTGGCGATGACCGTGCAGGCCCCGCACTGCCCTTTACGATCGCAGGATTGCTTGGCGCCGGTCAGGCGGAGGTCCTCTCTCAATAGATCGAGAAGAACACGATCCGGCTCAATGATAAATTGATGCCCTTTGCCATTAACCTTCAATTGCACTTTTATCATCCCTTATCCTCCTATAGTTTCTGGATTCCAAAATTTCAAATAGCTCTGTTTATGCTTTTTCCACCTGCACGGCACAGGCCTTATATTCCGCGGTGAGACTGACGGGATCGAAGGCCGGATTGGTCAGCCAGTTGGCGTTGCTTTCCCGGAAATGGAAGGCCATCCAGACCATTCCCGGAGGGACCTGTTCCGTTACTTTTGCCCTTACCACCACCTCACCCCGACGAGTCTTCAAACGGACCATCTCGCCGTTTTGGATGCCCAGGGCCTGGGCATCGGATGGAGCCAGGTCAGCGGTTTCTTCACTCATAATCGCATTGAGTCCCTTCACACGGCCGGTCTGGGTACGGGTATGGTAATGGTACAGTCGGCGTCCGGTGCTCAAAACAAAAGGATATTCCTTATCCGGGACCTCGGCCGGCGGGGTCCAGTCCACCGCAGTGAACCGGCCAAGGCCGCAGGTAAAACAGCCGTCCTGGTGCAGGGTGGGGGTTCCCGGATGGTCCAGAGTCGGCACCGGCCATTGCAGACCGTTTTTTTCCAACCGGGAATATTTGATGCCGGCCAACTGGGGGGCCAGTTCGGAAATCTCATTGTCCCAAAGCTCCTGGGCGCTGTTTGGTGCCCAGTCCTGTCCCATGCGCTTCGCGATTTCTTTAAAAATCCACCAATTCGGTTTGGCCACCCCGGGAGGCGTTTTAACCGTACGCACCCGGCTGACCCGCCGCTCGCTGTTGGCAAATGTTCCGTCGTTTTCACTCCAGGCCGCAGCCGGTAAAATGACGTGGGCAAAGCGGGTCGTCTCATTCGGAAAATTATCCTGGCAGACCATAAATTCAGCGGAGGCCAGGCAATGTTCCACATGACGGATGTCCGGTTCGGTGTTGGCCAGATTCTCCCCGAAGACATAAAAGAACTTAATTGTTCCATCGGCCAGGCCGTCGAGCATCCGGGGGAGCATAAGACCGTTTTGGGCCGGAAGATTGGATACCTTCCAGGCGGCCTCGAACTTGGCCCGCACGACCGGGTCTTCAACCTTCTGATAGCCGGGAAAGACATTGGGCAGGGCCCCCATATCGCAGGCCCCCTGAACATTATTCTGCCCCCGCAAAGGGTTGACACCACCGCATTCAAAGCCGACGTTCCCCAAAAGCATCTGCAGATTGGCGCAACTGAGCACATTGTTGACCCCGCAGGTGTGTTCGGTAATCCCCAAGGTGTACATGAGCATGGCCGGTTTTACCGCGGCCAGACGCCTGGCCACCTGACGGATCATCTCAGCATTCAGACCGCAGATTTGGGCGGCCCGTTCAGGGGGGTACTCCAAAACCTTTTGCTTGAGTTCCTCGAATCCGGTACAACAGGAACTGACAAATATTTTATCATAGAGGTCTTCGCTGATCAGGACATGCATCAGTCCGTTAAGAAGGGCAATATCGCTGCCTACCTTGAGGGGAACATGCAGCGTGGCCTTTTCGGCCATTTCCGTGCGACGGGGATCGACCACGTAAAGTTCGGCCCCGTTAAGCACCGCCCTTTTAACCGCGGCGGCGGCCACCGGATGGGCCTCCGTCATATTAGAACCGATGACCAAAAGCATTTTGGCCCTGGCAAAATCGGAAAAGGAATTGGTCATGGCACCGGAACCGAAAGCAATCGCCAGACCGGCGACCGTGGGTGCGTGTCAGGTACGGGCGCAGTGATCGATGTTATTGGTGCCGATCACCGCGCGGAAGAGCTTCTGCATCTGGTACGAATCTTCACTGATACTCCGGGCGCAACTCACACCGGCCACGGCGTCGGGACCGCACCGGGAAATGGTCTCTTGGAGTTTGTTTACCACCAGGTCGAGGGCTTCATCCCAGGAAGCCTTCCGGAATCCCAATTTTTCTCTGATTAAGGGGGTCTTGAGTCTGTCTTCCGAATAAATAAAACTAAAGCCAAAACGACCCTTGACACAAAGATGACCAAAATTAGGCGGTGCATTTTCTACGCCATTGACCCGGACGATCCGCTCCCCAACCTTTTCCAAATAGAGTTGGCAGCCCACCCCGCAGTAGGTACAGGTTGTTCTGACCCGTTCCAGCTTCCAGGGGCCCGGCAGACCATCAATTTTTTCCGTCAAAGCCCCGGTGGGGCAGTTGGCGACGCAATAGCCGCAGGAGACGCAGCGTTCGTTAATTGCCGGCGTAAAAGAGGGAGGCCCCCCTTCGGAACTCTGGGGGACTTCACGAAGCTCAAAGGCCTGTTGAATCTGGTATTCCGAGCAGCCATGGACGCACCGCCGGCAGGTGATACATTTATTCGGATCTACGGTGATGAAGGGATGTTCCGTTTGAAGGGGATACATCCGCTTGGTCCAGATGGGCAGTTTATCCACCTCGACCTTATACAGATCGGCATAGGCCCGGAGACGGCAATCATTGACATCCAGACAGCCGCAGGAAAGGCAGCGGCCGGCTTCTGCCATGGCTTCGGCCTGTCCGATGGTGCCCTCTACTTCCTTAAAATTAAGCTGCCGTTCGGGTAAAGGCATATGGGGCTGATGGACCCTCGGCCGCTCCGGAATCCCTTCAAAATTCGCCTGGTCCACCTCGGCCAGTTTGCCCTTGCTGATGTTAAAAGGCTTCTTCGCGGCCTGGACCGTCCCCTTGGTCAGATAATGATGGATCGATAAGGCCGCCGTACGGCCGTCGGCAATGGC
>CAZDYX010000179.1:0-7332 GCA_964509775.1 uncultured Desulfobulbia bacterium
GGCGACCGTGTGCCGCTATGAATCGAGCCGTTTACACAAAAATATTTACAGGCTCCACAGGAAACCCGATATTGTTTTATTGATATTCTTTGACGAGTTGGAAAACTTCTAGACAAATTCGTTACTGTATTTTTCCACTCTTATCGTTCATATAGGTATGCATTATTTACTTTATTGGTAATGATTTTTGGCATTTCTTTAGCTTCAACAGAGTGTGATGCATCATGCCACGGGCGACCTATCGCGGCCGAAACACGCTGACACTTCGCGAGCGCGGCTATGTAACTGAGCGTTCGGAGAAAGGCGAATGCGAAGGATCACACAGTCTAGTATATTTTTACTCGTTTTTCGCCATTCCGGGGCCTAGGCCCGCCGAATGTTCAATGTTTGAACATTCTAGGTAGAGTATCGGCAGGACGCAAGAGGGCCCGCATGAAATTCGGTGAGAAAATGTTTCTGGGGGAATTGGACAGGATCAACATGAGGGAGAGGATATACAGGAAGGATTCTTTGGGGGCAACCTGTGGATCATGGGAATCATCGTTATCCTGTCGTATTGACAGCTGGAGGACTTTGTACATACTAAGGGATATCGGCATCAATTGCTTAAACGATAGAAAAATACGAGGGTTTTAGTATGGTATTTGGACGATCAATTTTGCATGGGAGAGCTGTTCTCATCGCGCTTGGGCTTGCGGGGCTTTTGGGGTTCGCGGGCTGCGGTCTGGGCGAAGCGCTTGTTGTGGATGTCCAGATTGGAGGGCTGGGGGGTTCGGGCGCCAGGGCGGGGTGGGGGCAGCTGGTGAGTTGGGTGGACATCCGCGTCCTGGATTCGAACGGTGTTCTGCGGGGGCAAGGCGCCCTGGCGCCCCAGGGCGACTATTGGAAAGGAAGCGTTGGCGTGGAAGTGTCCGGCCTCATGACCTTCATAGCCACCGCCGGAGCGAGTACCGGCGAGGTGCAGTGGATAGGAAGCTCGAACCTCAACGTGTCTTCATCGGGACTCTCGTTGACCATAGGAGTGACGGCGCCGGCGGTGGGGGATGAAGGACCTGCCAGAGGCGTGGTGTTTTACGACAAAGGCTCCTACACCGACGGCTGGCGCTACCTCGAAGCCTCTCCTAGCGACCAATCCTCCGCCGCATCCTGGAGCAACGGAACCACCTACCTGACCACCGGCGCAAATAATGTAGAAATTGGCTCAGGATCAGCGAACACCCAAAGCATCACCACCAGCCAAGGCACAGGAACCTACGCCGCTTCCCTCTGCGCCAACCTGACCTACGGCGGTTTTAGGGATTGGTTCCTACCCTCTCGGGATGAACTGTACGCCCTGTATTCCGCCCACCTCACCAACGCAAGTCTAAGCTCCTCGGCCTACTGGAGCTCCTCAGAGAAGGACCAATACTGGACCTACCGGGTCCACCTGGGCACCGGCGCACGCACAGACCAGATAAAAAGCGAGCCCTGCAGAGTACGGGCAATACGAAAATTTTAGAAAAAACAGATCTAGAGGACCATCATGGAAGAAGAATCGCAGGAAGAGGAAAAGAAGAAGGAGTACACCCCGCCGGAGATACACTACCTTGGAGACCTCAAGGACATCAAAGCCGGATTCAGCTTGGATGTGATCGTCGGAGGTTAATTCGGGGTCAGACCCCATGAGTTGACTTTCAATGGGATAGGATAACGATGATTTTCAGGATCAACAGGATTATCCTGTCCTATTCGCTACGAAAATTTGATGCGATCAACTAGTGAAGAGAAAAAATCCTTATCCCAAACATTAAGATCCTGAGGTCTCGGGATAAACCGCTCCACATCTCGTCGCGCACTGACAAAATCAACCGTGGATATCCTACCAAGAAGCAAATTTCTTAGCCTTTCCGGAGACAAAGCAACCGTTTCAGTGAAATGCCCAGTCTGGCGTAGACGCGCTTCCAAATGCCCCAAGGAAAGAGGGATACCTTTCCTCACATAGAAAATAAAATCATACCAATCCCTTCCCTTTACTCGATTTCCCCAAGCCCTGGCTAAAACCGCGTGCAACTTCCCCGCGAACAACGAAGGAAGATCATAGGACCGAAGGGAAAAGGGAACAGGATCATACACATACTCAAAAACAGTATCGGCGCTGCCAGGCGGATTGACATCAACCTCGATTTTGACCTTCGTAAGCGAGGATTGGTGAAACCTCGTAATTAAATCAGCAGGAACACCTATGGAAATCAGGAGAGTAACCGTATTCGCTTTAATGAAGGCCGATTCCGTTGTGGACTCGAATCGCTTCTCCTTCCCCATCACCTCCGCCGTAAAACCAAAACTCTTCAATTCCGCAGCAATGCAGCCAAAATAATCATGCAAATGGAAGTCGGAATTTTCCGTCAACAACGAAAAATCCAAATCCTCGGAAAATCGATCCAAGCCATGGAGAAGCCTCAAGGCAGTTCCACCATAAAATGCCGCCATATTGAAAAAATTGCTTCGAGAAAGCCCCAACAACGCGACAGATTGGATTATTTCTGCCAATCCCCGCTCCCATAGACCCCCATTTTGCCCAACCTTCTCCTCAAGCAACTCAAAAAGCGCTTTATTCATCACCTTGACCCCTCTATATACTTAAGGAAGACATCAAGCGTTCCGCTTCTATATAACGGCGCCAAGGAGGCCAATCGCTTCAAATCCAGCCTCTTAAATTCCGTCGTATCAATCCTCAAATTCTCGAACAGAAGAATCTCCAAGGCCTTCTTGCTGCGAACCTCGGAATTAATTGACAATTCATCACAGAGCGCCTTCTCCGCAGTGGCCGCCAAAAAACGCCACGGACCCGAGGAAAGATAGATGACATCCTCAGAATAGGCCGCCTGAGCGACATCTCGATAGAAAAAAGAACCAAGCGGAGTATCGAAGCGCTTTTGCCGCCGCTTTGCGAAGGTCGCCGACGTCGGATGTGGCGCCAGCTCTGGGATCATAGAATACAACTGAAGAGCGTATGCGAAGGAAATATACGAAGGTCCGTACAAGCAGTTCCCAATCAAGCCAAGAGGAAGGCCCTTATCCAAAGCCTCACGCCATACATATAGACCACGCTTAAGCCTCACCAGCCTACCTTTTTCGCACTCCCGGGCAATCTTATCCTTGGGATTTGCATAGTCCCGGTACATATCAAGAAGGTATCCGTAACTTGGCATCGGTATTGGTATTGGTATTGATATTGGTATTGGCGTCATACTATTGTCAATTTTCTCCTGTAAGTACGAATATTATAGACTTACTGGAGAATTTTTACAATATTCTAGCAACCTTGGGGTCAGACCCCATGAGTTGAATTGGACAGGATGACAATGATCTGCAGGATTTACAGGATAATCCTGTAGATCTTGAGGATCCTGTTATCATGTCCTATTGAGGACCCCACATTGACTCTACTCCAGGAGAAAATCGCGGATATTCTTGTGGATTATGCCGTTTCTGCTTCGGTCTATCTCGTCCATGGAAAGGACAAGCTTGGGATAGTTGTCCGGAATGGATTCCAGGGAGGCAAACTCCCTCTCCATCGTCCTGTCGTCGGCTAAAAGATACGCAACCTGGACATAGAGCTTTTCTCCATCCCGGAAAGCGGAAAAATCAACCTCCAAGGTCCCCACCCGCCCGACCTTCACATCATACCCCCTGCGGACCAGCTCCATGTACACAATATTCTCAAGCGTCTGCCCGATATCCCGCAGATTGTTGCCATATATGGCCTGACGGATGCCATGATCCGTCAGATAGATCTTTTCCTGGAAACCAAGCAGCCTCTTGCCCAGCAAATCCTCCCTGGGGACAAGGTGCAACAAACAGGAATCGATACAATATCGAAGATAGTTGTAGAGCGTTTCGGTGGACAGAGACCTGCCCTCGCCCTTGAGATAGCGGATCACCGAAGCGGAGGAAAACGTATTCCCCGCGTTGGCGATCAAGAAAAGGATAAGACGCCTCAACTGATCGATGTCCCTGACCCTGTTGCGCTGAGCGATATCCTTAAGGATGGTGGAATCGAAAATGTCGCCCAAGTATTGCCTAGCCGAAGCGTCATCGATGGAATGGCCGTACAAAAAAGGCATGCCCCCCAGGACAAGATACCTTAAGAAAGCATCGCCCTTGGACAGAGACACTTGCCCGCCACGCTGGGATTCATACGCCTCCCGAAAGGAAAAAGGATACACCTTGATCTCCACATACCTCCCGCCCAGATACGTGGCCAACTCCCCCGACAACATCCTCGCATTGGAACCGGTGAGGAAAATATCGATATCGAAATCGACAAGACAGGAGTTTACCAATTTCTCCCAGCCCTCAAGCTCCTGAACCTCATCCAAGAACAAATACAGCCGCCCCCCCGCCCTTCCTGCGGATTCCCGAATATGGGCATGGCACGCCTCCCGGTTGCGGCAGTACTGCTCCAACGAGGATTCAAAATTGATGGACAACAACCGGGACGGATCGACGCCCCTGGACTGCAAGTCCATCTTGATGAGTTCGAGCAACACCGTCTTTCCGCACCTGCGCATCCCAGTGAGCACCTTCACCACCGGAGTGTCGATGAAAGGAATGATCTTCTTCAAATACACATCTCTTTGGATCATAGATAGATTATATTCAAACTATATCGAAAACTCAATGCCAATATTGCATTCGTTTTCGTTTTATCGAAAAGTCAATGTGGGGTCAGACCCCATGTGTTGAATGAATTTTTAGGTACCACCATGAAAAAAACATTGTTTTTTCAATGGTGTGCCATTAAAATATCGGTATGATCTATAGAGACATCCTCGATCAGATACGGCCATGGCTCAAGATGGACAAAGTCGTCATCATAAAAGGGGCGAGGCAGGTGGGGAAGACCACCATATTGAAACACCTGGCCCAGGAAATCGAAGCCGAGGGAAGACCAGCGCGGTACATCGCCGCTGACCTGGACTTCGCCGACCCGAGCTTCGGAGACCCACGATTGTTCATCCTCAGGCTCAAGGATCTATTCGGCGGGAAACCGGGTACCGTGCTCATCGACGAATTCCAGACAATCCCGCGCTGCGGCTCCTTCCTCAAGGCAGTGTACGATCAGACAAAAGAACAATACCGATTTGTCGTCTCCGGTTCCTCGTCTCTGGAATTGGCAAAAAACGCCGAGTATCTGACCGGCCGCAAGAGGGAATTCCTTCTCAGGCCCTTCTCGTTCCGAGAATTCTTACGATCCCGGTTGCCGGAAATCCCCCTACCCCATTTTTCGCCATCCGAGATCAAGGCCATGGAAGATTACTCGGCCTTGTATGGACAAGGACTGAAGGCCGCATACGCGGAATACCTCGCCTGGGGAGGCTATCCCGAAGTTGTACTCTCCCCTCCGCAGATGAGGAAGGAAATCCTCAAGGAACTCCTCTCGACATACATCCATAAGGATGTCGCGGGATTCCAGAGAGTGGAAAACATCTCCGGCTTCAACAACATGGTGCGCGTCCTGGGATCCCAGATCGGCGGCCAAGTCAATAAAAGCGAACTTGGAGCCACCTTAAGGCTCAATGCGGAAACCGTCAACAGATATCTCGACATCCTCGAGGGAACCTATGTCTTCAGCCTCCTGCCCCCATGGTTTTCCAACCCCAGAAAAGAAGTGAGCAAGATGCCCAAGGCCTACGTCAACGATCCGGGAATCCTCATAAGCTCCGGGGCCGCCTGGGGCGCTGAACCTGCGTACCACCTGCTGGACGGCCACCGCGTGGAGAACGCCGTATGGTCCACCCTGTCCGCCCGAGGAAAGGAAATCCGGTACTGGAGAACCTCTGGCGGCGCGGAAGTGGACTTCATCGTCCTGGATGACCAAGGCCTGCTTCCCATCGAAGTCAAGTTCACCGCCTCATCCCCGACCCAGCCCGTGGCCATGAAAAACTTCAGATCCGCATACCCCCGCGCCCAGCCCGGCATAGTGGTCTCCCGCGACACCCTGAAGCATGAGGAAACCTTCATCGTGCCCGCCTACCTCTTTGAATTCGTAGTCAACTAGGGGTCAGACCCCATGAGTTGAATTGGACAGGATAACGATGATCTGCAGGATCAACAGGATTATCCTGTCGATCTTGGACATCCTGTTATCCCCCCTATGTTTTAAGTCAAGAACGCCGCGGTTCCCAAAGAACCGAGCTTATAGAATTACAACTTCCTACGCCCCTCCTTACTTATAGAAAAGGGAACCGGGAGGCTTGTGATGCGCTCACACGTACGCGTGATCTCCTATTCGCGGTCACACCAGACTATCGTCAATGCGCCGCACTGCAGATGTTCGATGGCCGGTTTAGGTTATACTTGTCAACAAGGTCGCATTCCTAATGCAGGGGCAGTGGTGCCTTGCGGATCCCAGACTGCCTGCCACCGGCTCCCGAGTCCCGTCGAACTCAGGATACTACGAGCTCACCATTCTTAAAACATAGCTACTTGTCCTATTCGAATTCTCACGGGATTCGTACCTGGGGAAGCTCCGCATTTTCACTACTTTTTCTTACTTCCTATGAACACAGCAGAGAGACTTGTCAAAGCCAAGATCGCAGGTGCAACAGCTCCAAAAGGCTTATCAATAACCAAACTGAAAATTACTGTCCCCAGGCTCCCTAACGCGATGGAGAAAGCGAAAATTTGACCTAATTTTGATTGCCTGATAATAGAATCTACGATTCTGTCCTCTGTATCGTGGCGATGTGCTTCTTCCCGCTCCGCCATCGACAATATCCTATCCGCTGCTCCGGGGCATACCTGTTCATACCTATCGAACTCGGAAGCTGGCGGTAGAGGTCCTTCGTACGTCATCGACGCACCATGGACCAAGTGCTCGCCTCTATCGCCCTTTTTGGTGGGAGGATTCATCATCGATCAGAGAAAAGGCTTTATGTAAATCGCCGCCCACCGCATGCCAATCGGAATTAAGAGCGTGTGCGCTCTTTCCCGCCTCTCCCCTTGTTTCTGGAAAACTGAGCAAGGTCGTACCCATGATATTGAATACGGAAGCGTACCCATCAAGAAACCCATATTTCTTAAGGTACCTCTGAATCAGGGGAGTCTCACACTTTGGTCTTTTCATGTTCACCATCATAGCCTACTACCTCTTAAAATTCCCTGGGGTCAGACCCCATGAGTTGAATTGGATGACGATGATCTGCAGGATTTACAGGATTATCCTGTAGATCCTGGATATCCTGTCATCATGTCTAGAAGTCAATTCGCGGGGTTTGACCCCATGAGTTGACCCAGCGCCCACCAGGGCAGGGCGGTTATGGTTTCATCCAGCGCGAGCTTGTAAGG
>CAZDYX010000180.1:0-7321 GCA_964509775.1 uncultured Desulfobulbia bacterium
GAACACTGGCTGCAGGACAATATTCTGGGAAGCATGCCTAAAAAAGAGGGGTAGGGAAACAGTGTCCAAGATAGCGATCCTTTCTGAAGACCAGGCCAACAAAATCGCTGCCGGTGAGGTGGTCGAACGGCCGGCCTCGGTGGTGAAGGAACTGCTGGAAAACGCCATTGATGCCGAGGCCAATGAGATTACGGTAGAGGTGGAAGGCGGCGGCGTCCGAATGATCCGGGTGGTTGACGACGGGGTGGGGATGGATGAAGAAGACCTGCTCCTTTGCCTTGCGCGACACGCCACGAGTAAACTTCGGGAAATGGACCAGTTGAGTACCATACAAACCCTTGGTTTCCGGGGTGAGGCCCTGCCGAGCATTTCCTCGGTCGCCCAGATAACCCTGACCTCCCGGCAGGAGGGCCGGGACCTGGGTACCAGGGTGGAGATGGATTTCGGCAAGAAGGTCAAGGTCCACGAGATGGGATGCAGCCGTGGTACTGCCATCGAGGTAAAAAATCTCTTCGGCAATGTGCCGGCACGACGGAAATTTCTGAAATCAGACACCACTGAACTTGGCCACATCGATGAGGTTATCAAGCATTATGCCCTGGTCTGTCCGGCTATCGGATTCACCTTTACAGTGGACGGCCGCGAGGTCATGCGACTCGCCGGGCAACGGGATACCCAGGAAGAACGGGTCAAGAAGCTGATCGGACCCCGCCTTAAAAAACCGCTCATTATCATCTCCCAGCAGTCCCAAGCCATCTCGGTTGCGGGCTATCTTCTCCCCCCGGGGGAGACGGCCCCTGGTTTTTTTAAGAAGATGCGTTTCTTCATCAACGGCCGGCCCATAAAGGCGGCAGTGCTCGCCCATGCCGTGACCCAGGGCCTGCGCGGCTTTCTGATGAAGGACCGTTTCCCCGGCGGGGTCCTCTTTTTGTCCGTCCCCCCTGACTCCATTGACATCAATGTCCACCCCACAAAACAGGAGGTGCGGTTTCATAAACCCGGCATCATTCATCAACTGGTGGTTTTCGCCGTTTCCAGGGCCATGTCCCGGTATCAGGACGACTTAAAGGTCGAGCTCTTCGGCCCTCCCAAGATGGATGAGACAAGACCCCCTGCCCCTTTCACTCCGTATGGAGAGGAGGCATCCCGGGCAATTGTTTCAGAGCCTAAAACAGACTATCCGGCAATGCATGAAGGGCCATCCCCGATACAAATGTCCATTCTCCTGCAGGAAGATTTATTGAGCCGGCTTGCCAATGACCAATTTTCCGTCTTAGCCCAGGAGACGGGCATCGACCCCTGCCGAATTGTCGATGCCCCGGGAAAAAGGCAACCCGTACCACTTACCGACACGGAAGAACAAGCGGTTATTCATCTTGTTCCTTCGTTAGAGCATTTTTGGGCGCGGCTTTCTATTATCGGCCAAATCTTTCAATCCTACATCCTTTGTGAGGCACCTCACGGCCTGATCATCATTGATCAGCATGCCGCCCATGAACGGTTATTATATGAGCAGCTTAAATTACAGTATGCGGAACATACCATCAAAAGCCAGGTGCTGCTCTTTCCCCAGGTGCTGGAACTGAGTTATGAAGAGAGACGATTGGCAGAGGAACACCGGGAGGAAATCGGACTTTTGGGCCTAGAACTGGCGCCGTTTGGAGGTGACAGCCACATCATCAAGGCGGTCCCGGCGATCATGGGGCATATTGCCCCGGAACTTATCCTGTCCGAATTCCTTAACGAGTTCTCCCATGCCGAACAAGACGCTAAATCCGGCCCCAATGTCACGCGGCTTGAAAGGATTCTTGCCACCATGGCCTGTAAGGCGGCAATCAGGGCGAGTCAGTCGATGTCCAGGGAAGAAATGACCAATCTGCTCCGACAGATGGAAGGGGCAAAGGCCTTTTCACACTGTCCCCATGGCCGCCCGGTCCTAAAAGAGATTTCCCTTGCCGAGATAAAACGGTGGTTCCATCGGACCTGACCGTATCTCGCGCCAGGGGATCTTGGGCCAGCTTCCCCCCAGCAGTTTCTCTTGAGTTTTCACGCCTTCCCTGCTACAAGAGTTGTTGAACTATGCTTGGGTAATTGTGTCCTGTTCGGGGGATAGATATTTTTTCTCAAAAGGCCCTTACCAATGAAAAACATGAGCTACGTCAAATCCCGCGTGGGTGGCGCGGCCCAACCAAATGCAAAGGTTCTGTCTGCGGCAGAGATTCTTGTTCCACCTCAGAGACTTCGACGATTCTTTCATGAGCTTGCCGGGTCATTGATGGATCAGCGCGAGGTTCTACAATTTCAGAATCAACAATTCCGCGCTGCCCGTGATCTGCTTTTACCCAAGCTGATGAGCGGGAAGATCGCCGTATGAGAAAAGAAGGCCTTAAATTTGACTGCAAATCGATACGCGCCATTACCGGCAGGACGGCAGACTGGGAGGAAATCGCCAAGGACTGCGTGTGTTTCGCCAACGGTCAGGGAGGACAACTCCTCATCGGCATTGAAGATACTGACATTCTGCCTCCTGCCGCTCAAAAAATTCAGATTGACCTACTCGACCGTTTACGCAAGCGGATCGGCGAACTGACAGTAAATGTGCAGGCCCTGCCACGGATCGTCACGGCGGAAAATGGGGGTCAGTACATCGAGTTGTCAATTCACCGTGCCATCGGTGTGGCATCCACCTCGGACGGCCGCTATTTTTTGCGGGTCGCCGACACCTGCCAACCGGTGTTAGGAGACGACGTGTTGCGTCTGGCCAACGAACGGCCAGGACTACCCTGGGAGACGATGACAACCCTCGGGGTGACGCGTGCCGATGTCGATGCTTCCAAACTCGCCGTTTTTGTTGCGGCCATCCGTGCATCGGACCGGGTCAGGGATTCGGTGAAGGTCAAAAGCCCGGACGAACTTCTCACTCATTATAGCCTTGCCTCAGGAAAGAATTTGACTCACCTGGGCGTCCTGTTGATCGGAACAGCGAGTGACCGCGCCAGGCTTGGTACCGCACCGGTAGTTCGGTTTCTCAAGTTCGATGAACATGGGCAGAAGGTCAACAAGCTGTTATGGGATGATTATACCCTGTCACCTGCGGAATTGGTGGATGTCATCTGGCGAGAGGTTCCCGATTTCCGCGAAACCTACGAATTGCCGGAGGGGATGTTTCGGCGCAATGTTCCCGCCTTTGACGAAAAGGTTGTCTGTGAACTGCTGGTCAATGCCCTTGTCCACCGGCCCTATACCCAGCGTGGTGATATCTTTCTCAACCTCCATCCTGATCGTTTGGAGGTAGTGAATCCCGGCAGGTTGCCGCTTGGTGTAACCCCGCAGAACATTCTGCATGCCAGCCGGCGGCGCAACGACGGGCTGGCCAGGGTGTTTCACGATCTAAAATTGATGGAAAAGGAAGGCAGTGGTTTTGACATGCTGTACGACCGCCTGCTCTCTTCCGGCAGACCCGCGCCAGTACCTGTCGAGGGACCGGATTCGGTGCGTGTAACCATTCAGCGGCGGATTGTCCGGCCCCAAGTGATACACCTTCTGGAAGTGGCAGACGGCAAGTTCCAACTGTCGCAGCGGGAACGGATAACCATGGGGATGTTGGCCCAGTCCGAGGGGTTGACGGCAAAGGAGTTTGCCCGGCGTCTGGATCTTACCAGTATGGATGAACTCAAAATCATGGTTCGGACGGTTACTGTCTTTTGGCCTCGCGAAAAGCGCCGGACGAACCCAGGCGATGCGTTATTTCCTTGATCCCGCTTTGCTGCGCGATGCCAGTATAGCCATTGCCACTACTCTTACCCGCATCGAACCGCACCGCTTGCTAGAACTCATCCGTGAGGACCTGCGCCGTTATCCGCATTCGAAGATTGGCGAGATACACAGCCGGATCGGCAGGGAAATCAATCGATCCCAGCTTAAACGGTCATTGACGGAATTGGTCCGACTCAATGTGGTGAAGATGGATGGCATCCGTGGTGGTGCTCACTATAGGTTGGCGAAAATTTCATGACTTTTTTGATTGGCTCAATTTTCGGCTTATCTGCTCTGAAAATTTGGACCAAATGAACCAATAGAAGCATAATTAGCCAATTTTATTAAATTTCTCATTGGACCACATTGGAGCGCATGCGCCAATGCCGAGCCAATTGGATTGACCATAGGACATTGAGGAGCTAACCGCTGTTGTCGAGCGGCTTGCATGCCTTGAACCGCTTGAACAGCGACACCGGGACCATGCCCTCTCCAGAGAATTGGAAGGGTGTCGGGACTGTCACATTGAACCGGATTGACTGCTCATTTACTGGACTGCCGGCGACGAACTTCACCTTGTCCGCACAGGTACGCACTCTGATTTGTTCAGGTAGCGTTATTTTTGTTGACCGTAAGAATGTAGCGGACACCCAACCATGCCTTCTTTCAAGTGGTTTTCTTCGGCTGCTTTTCCACCTTCTTTTTATCCTTTTGTTGCTTTTTTTCGGTGCTCTGTTTCTGACCCTTTTCCTTATCCTTCTTGCCCTTGTCTCCCATTTGTGCTCCTCCTCTACCCATTTTCCCTCATCTTCTTGCTATGATTACGACGCTACGTCGTTAATTCCCTCTTTGCTTACGTTAACGCAGATCATTGATCATCAATCTTTCCTCTTAGCGTTTTGGCTCGACCTCGTTTGATTTTACTCTCCAAACGCCTTTCCTGGGACCCTTTCGTCGGCTTCGTCGCTTGCCGCTTTTTACGGGTAACCATTACGCTTTTGATAAGATCCCGAAGCCTATTTAAGGCATCCTCTTTATTCTTCAGTTGACTGCGAAACAGTTGCGCCTTGATGATAACTATGCCATCTTCAGAAATTCGTTGATCATTTAGCATCAACAGCTTTTCTTTGTAAACATCCGGTAATGACGATGCCTTTATATTAAACCGCAAATGAATGGCGGAAGACACTTTATTCACATTCTGGCCACCAGAACCTTGAGCACGTATAGCCTGGACGTCTATTTCAGAGAGCGGTATCGTTATTTCTTTGGATATCTGTAGCATCGATTCAGCTAACGCCTAACGTAACAGCCCTCACAAATGATTTTTTCTTTGCATCCTCTGCGTCATGGCGAGAAAATGAGATTTTTTCGATTTCATCATTAAATGGTTTTCTGAGGTTATCCTAATTATTGCACATTATCAAGCCGTAAGTATTTTTCCAATGACGTAACAGTTTAATCATATTATACTTATTCAGATGAAATACATTGCGGATCTTCACATTCACTCCCCGTATTCTCGGGGCACCAGTAAAGACCTCACGGTCGAAAACCTGCACGCCTGGGCCCAAATAAAGGGTATTAACGTGCTGGGCACGGGAGACTTCACCCACCCGGCCTGGTTTGCCACCCTAAAAAAACACCTGACGCCGGCGGAACCTGGTTTTCTAAAGCCTTCCTCCCCTTTCCCTGCCTTTCCCGGCATCACGCCGGAAATGATCCCGGTTCGTTTCGTGCTTACCGCCGAAATCAGCAGTATCTATAAGGCAGATGGTCAGGTGCGAAAGGTGCATAATATCCTGGTGGTTCCTGATTTTCGTTCCGCTGAGCGTATCAACGCAAAACTTGCCGGCATCGGTAATATCGAATCTGACGGCCGACCAATCCTGGGGCTCAATGCCAAGGTCCTGCTTGAGATCCTTTTGGAAAACGCACCTGAAGGTTTTCTTGTTCCGGCCCATATCTGGACCCCGTGGTTTTCCATCCTGGGGTCAAAATCGGGTTTCGATTCCATTGAGGCCTGTTTTGGAGATTTGAGCGAACATATTTTTGCCCTGGAGACCGGGCTTTCCTCAGATCCGGCAATGAACAGAATGGTCTCAATCCTTGATCGTTTCACCCTTATCTCGAACTCCGATGCCCATTCCCTGGGAAAACTCGGTCGGGAGGCCAATCTTTTTGATACCTCCTTTGATTTCTTTGCCATGCGAGAGGCGCTCAAAAATCCAGCAGAAGGCGGATTCAAGGGCACCATGGAATTTTTCCCCGAAGAGGGCAAGTATCATATGGATGGGCACCGGAAGTGCGGGGTGTGCCTTGATCCTGATGAAACCCGGGGGAAAAACGGGTTATGTCCGGTCTGCGGCCGTCCGGTTACAATCGGCGTCTTTCATCGGGTCCTGGAGCTTTCTGATCGAAAAAATCCGTTATACCCGGACCTTGATCCGGAGTATAAGAGCCTCGTCCCCCTGGTAGAGGTGTTGGGGGAAATCATGGGGGTTGGCCCAACCGCACAGGGGGTGGTCGCCCAGTATGCGAGGTTGATATCGCTCTTTGGATCGGAGTTGAATTTGCTCTTCGAGGTTCCGGTTGAGGAGATAAACAGGCGTTATTCGCCGGTCCTGGGAGAGGCGGTCAAAAGAATCCGTATTGGCCAGGTCATAAGAACCCCTGGGTTTGATGGCCAATTCGGGGTAATCAAGTTATTCACCGAACAGGAGCGGCATGGTATTGCCGGCCAGCTCGCCCTCTTTGCTCGCCCTGAAAAGCGATTACCGGCTTCTTCACCCCCTCAAGAAAGAAAAGAATTATTCGGCAGGGAGAAAAAAAAGACGGAAGGGCCCCAGGCCAGCCATCATGAACTAAACAGCGAACAAAAAGAGGCGGCATACTCCCGCAGCCGCAATATTCTGGTGGCGGCCGGGCCTGGAACCGGTAAAACCGCCACCCTGGTTGCCCGGCTGACCAGGATAATTAATGAAAAAGAGGCATTACCACACCGAATCGCGGCTATCACCTTCACCAACCGTGCGGCCCGGGAGGTAAAGGTCCGACTGCATGCCGCAATCGGACCAGAGGCGAACCAGGTCTTTGTGGGTACCTTCCATGCCTTCTGCCTCAAATATCTGCGCGAGCAGCAGCCCGATCTTATGGTGGTCGGAGATGAGGACCGGAATATCCTGCTTGCCAGGTCATTTCCTCATCTTAAGGAGGATGATCGTACGTCTATCCGCAAGGAGCTTGCCAACTACTTTGAGGAGATGGAAAGTTCCGGCGACGAGGATAACCCTTTGGCGGTCAGGGAGGACCGGCTTTCTCCGGAGGGGCAAGCCTATCTTGACGTCCTTAAACAGCACCAGGCCATTGATCTTGATGTTGTTATCCCCTATTTCATTTTCAGCCTGGGGAGATCACCGGATTTCAGCAAAGGCCTTTTAGAAGGGGTAAGACACCTCTTCATCGATGAATTTCAGGATCTTAACCGGACCCAATATCGCCTGGTGGAATTGTTGGCTCTCAATGCGGAGGTTTTTGCCATTGGTGATCCGGATCAGGCCATCTA
>CAZDYX010000181.1:0-7313 GCA_964509775.1 uncultured Desulfobulbia bacterium
ATCCTTGATTCGTTCTTTGCGCAGTCCTAACAGACTACAGTCTAAACAACCTGAGTAGTTACAAGAATCAACCATATCTTTGTGTCTGGAGGAAATAGATAAATAATGGCTCGCAAGAGGGATGCAGGTGGTGGTGGTCTTAGCGGCCCGGAAAAGGCGGCCGTGTTTCTTTTGACCCTGGGCGAGGAATTTGCTTCCGAGGTCTTCAAGCGGCTCGAGGCTTCGGAGATCAAGATCGTTGGTCGACAGATGGCCAAGATGGAGCAGGTCAAAAAGGAGGATATTTCCTCCCTTCTTGGTGAGTTCAGGATGGAGGACGGTGATCATGATATCTTTCTCTCTGGCGACGATATGCTGGAGACGGCACTGAAAAGGGCCCTGCCCTCGGACGTTGCCTCCTCCATCCTTGATGACATTCGGTCTGACTGGAAGCTCACCCTTTTTCAGAAGGCAAGAAACCTTGAACCCAAGGTGTTGGTAAATTTTTTGCGAAATGAACATCCCCAGACCATCGCCCTGGTGTTGGCGGTCTTGCAGGATAATCAGGCCGCTTCAATCCTTGCTGAATTGCCGGAAAGTATGCAGGTCGAGGTGGTGATGCGTCTTGCCGAACTAGACAAGGTGAGCCCGGAAATCCTTGTTGAGGTGGATAAGGTCCTCCAAGATGAACTGATTACCATCGAGGGTATGGAGGGACAGAAACTTGGTGGGATCGAGGTGGTTGCCGAACTCCTCAATAACGCCGACCGCGCCCTGGAGGCGTCCATTCTGGAGGGCATTGAAGAACAGCGGGAGTCCTTGGCCGAGGAGATCAGAAAGCTTATGTTCGTCTTCGAGGATCTGGTAAATATTGATGACCGGGGTATCATGCAGATCTTAAAAGAGGTAAGCACCGACGACTTGAAACTTTCGCTCCGTACCTCCACCGATGACCTGAAAGAGAAGATCTTCAAGAACATGTCGTCCCGGGCGTTCCAGGCTATGAAAGAGGACATGGAAATCTTGGGACCGGTGCGCTTGCGGGATGTTGAGGTAGCACAGCAGAACATAATCAAGGTGACCAAACGACTGGAGGCAGAAGGAAAGATTCAGGTCGCGGCAAAGGGCGGCGAGGAGGAGTATGTCTGAGGAGTATGTCTAAGGTTATCAAACCGGCAAAACGGAACGGTTTGCCGGGAGAAAATGACGGCGTCCCACAAGGAGCGTCCGGGGGCCCTGTTGATCAGGAATTCATGTCCCTTGATAATCTGTGGGGTGATGTGCCCCGTACCGGTATTGTTGATTCCTTGACTGCCATCAAACGGAAAAGGGAACAGGTCGCCAGGGAGCTCGATACGCTGATCCGTAAGGCTAAAGAGGAAGCGGCCCGGATAGAAAGAGAGGCGTATGAAAAGGGTTACAGCCAGGGTGAAAAGGACGGCATGGCCTTTGGGAAAAAAAAATTTGAGGTCGCCATCCATCAATTTGAAAATCTCCTGACCGATATACAAAGGCAGCGGGAGGAGCTGTTGCGTCGCTATGAGGATGATATCGTTGCCATGATTAAATTGATGACGGAACGGCTGGTCTTTCAGCAGGTTTCTGTTCATCCCGAGATCATCAGGGCAGCGGTGCAAGCGGCAATGAAGTTTGTCGTTGATAATTCTATGGTCAGGGTTCACTTGCATCCGGATGATTTTGTCTTGTTCAAGGATGTTGAGCTTGATGGATCGATATTTACCGACAGCATGAGCAGGATAGAACTGGCGGAGGACCCCGGAATTTCCGTGGGAGGGTGTTTCCTTACCACTGACTTTGGTGAGGTGGACGCAACCCTTGAAAACCGGCGTAATAGACTTTATGAGGCATTGGACAAGGCGTATCTTGAGGGGAAAAAACAGTGAATTTTTCTTATTGCCTTGACTCGATCCGGCAAGTTCCCATTATCGCGCCCCAGGGACGGGTCACAGAGGTCGTCGGCATGGTGGTGGAGAGCCGGGGGCCAGGTATTCCGGTGGGCAGTATCTGCCATCTTTCCTCAACGAGGGGGCGGAAAAAGGGGACGGCCGAGGTGGTCGGCTTTCGTGAGGGCCGGATACTGCTTATGCCCTTGGGCGAGACCCGAGGCATAGAGCCGGGGGACGTGGTCTCCCTTGCCATGGATCATGCGCTCGCCCCGGCAGGGATGGGCCTTCTTGGTCGGGTGATAGATGGGCTCGGCCAACCAACGGATGGGAAGGGTCCGCTTGATGCAGATCAGTTCATGCCCCTTTATGCCGAGCCGATAAATCCCATGCTGCGTGATCGTATCCGCGAGCCGGTGGATGTGGGGGTGCGGGCCATCAATGGTTTGCTCACCCTTGCCAAGGGTCAGAGAATAGGCATCCTCTCCGGTTCCGGGGTGGGAAAAAGCGTCCTGATGGGGATGATCGCCCGGCATACGGCCGCTGATGTGAGTGTTATCGCCCTGATCGGCGAGCGGGGCCGGGAACTCAAAGAATTTATTGAGCGGGACTTGGGGGTTGATGGCCTTAGACGATCGGTGGTTGTGGTGGCCACCTCTGACCAGCCGCCTCTGGTCAGGATGCGGGGGGCATATCTCGCCATGGCCATTGCCGAGTATTTCCGCAATGAGGGCCGGGATGTTATCTTCATGATGGATTCGGCGACCCGTTTTGCCATGGCTGCGCGGGAGGTGGGGCTGGCAATTGGTGAGCCGCCGACCTCGCGGGGCTACACGCCTTCGGTCTTTGCCCTGTTGCCGCGATTTCTTGAAAGGGCAGGGACCCGACAGGGGCCGGGAAGTATTACCGGGATTTTTACCGTGCTGGTCGAGGGTGACGACATGACCGAACCGATTGCCGATGCGGTACGGTCCATTGTTGATGGCCATATCGTCTTGAGCCGAGAGCTTGCCAACAATGGCCATTATCCCGCCATTGACATCCTGGGAAGCGTGAGTCGCTGCATGACCGATGTCGTACCTCGTCCCCAGATTGAGGCTGGGCGGCAGTTTTTGGAAATCCTGTCTATCTACCGTCGATCTGAGGACCTGATCAATATCGGTGCCTATACAAAAGGCAGTAACACCAAGATTGACCATGCCATTGCCATGATCGATCGGTTGAATGCCTATCTGCGTCAGGCAGTGGATGAAAAAATGACCATGGCCGAGAGCGTGAGGCGTCTTACCGCCCTTTTTCATTGAACCATGGGGATGAAAGTCAGAATTCAGAATTCAGGAGTCAGGAGTCAGGAGTCAAACGGAAAGGTTTTTATTCTGAATTCTGAATTCTGACTCCTGAATTCTGGTTTTTTCCCTCGAGCTTTAATCAATGGCCTATCGTTTTAGACTGGAGACAGTCCTTTCTTATCGTCGGAATCTGGAAGAATTGGCCCTACAGGAATTGGGCCGGCAGAATATGCTCCTGGAAGAGGCGGAAAGAAGGCTTATTGCATTGAAGGAGCGGATACTTTTTCTTTCCGCAGAGATGGAAAGGAGGCAGAAGGAAGGGATTCTGGGGGCGGTGTTGAATCTTTATCTGGACGGGGTGAATTCTCTGGAGCAGGTTACGGTCCGGGAGACCACCAGGCTGGAGCTACAGAAAAAAGAGGTGGAACGGGCCCGGAAAAAGGTGATGGAAAGGATGAAGGAACGAAAGATAATAGAACGGGCCCGGGAAAAGGATTATGCGCGATTTGTACTGGAGGATTTTAAAAAACAGCAAAATGAAAATGATGAACAGGCCATTTTGCGCTTTGGCAGGGACAAAAGTATATGAAAATAAAATGTATCTTGGCGGGGATCGTCTTTTTGCTGTCGGTGTTGCTGTCTTTGTATGGGGGGTATGCGAAAGAGAAGGTGATCGAAAAGCCAACGGAAAAGGCCGGGGGAAAAACCGTGGAAAGGATTTCCGATGCCAATCTTACCCTGATGAAATCCCTTCAGGACCGCGAGATGGCCATCTCCGTCAAGGAAAAGGCCCTGGTTGAAAAAGAAAAGGAACTGCTGTCCCTCCAAAAAGAGGTCGAGGAAAAGATGGCCAAGAATTTTGTCCTTCAGGCCGAAGTGGAAGGTAAACTCGGTGAGCTGAACGCGGCAAAGGATAAACGTTTCAAAAACCTGGTGACTATCTACAGCGAGATGAGCCCATCCAAGGTGGCTCCCCTGCTCTCTGAAATGGACATCAATGTGGCCTCGGAAATCCTGCGGACCATGAAACCGGAGCAGGTGGCAAAGATCATGCCCAAATTGTCCCCGGAAAAAGCAGTAGCAATCAGTAAGGACATGGGTATCCTCACCTCATCAAAGTAGGTCCTTCCCCCCCGACCTGCTGACCGAGGAGCAGCTCTGTATCCTGGTCAGGATCCGACTGTTGTCAACAAAGGTTTCAACCAGCAGGATGGGGTGGCCGTACTTAGCATGCCAAACTCGAGAGAGCCGTTGCGTCACTTTGCCAAACAAATGGCTCGCCAGTTGCGGAACGAGGACCCAGAGCAGAATGGAGCAGGCAGATAACACGGACAAGTTTCACCTAATCCGTTCAACCAAGGCGGCCATGTCGCGTCGGAGTTGGTCGTAGCGGGAACGGCTGAGACCGGCACCCAGGGCCACGGTCTCGGCCATCTGAAGGGTGAGGAAATCACCCGGGGCATGGGCGTCGGCATTGACAACGAGTAGGGCACCGACCTCTGTGGCGAGTTTCGTCACGTGGCCATTGGTGAGGGAATGGCCTCTACGGCCGGAAAGCTCAAGAAAAATTCCCTTTTCTTTCGCCAGTTGGGTATCTTCCCGGCTGATGAACCCCGGATGGGCGAGGATATCCACTCCCGCCTCAATGGCGGCGCGGTTGGTACCGGGGGCCACCGGCTCGACCACGGTCTCGCCATGAGCCACCACGATTCGGGCCCCCAGTTCCCTGGCCTTTTTCGTCAGTTCGCCGATCAGGCCGGGGGGTACATGGGTTAGTTCAATGCCCGGGATGAGGCGGGTTTGGCAATAACGGTTCAGGTCCTTTGCCGCCTGAATCATGCGGGGGATAATAAAATCCAGGTTGGAAGAGTCGGCATGGTCGGTGATGGCCACGGCCGCATATCCGAGCACCTCAACTCGCCGCAATAATTCGGCCGGCAACAGTTCGCCGTCACTAAAAAAGGAATGGGTATGTAGATCGATCATAGGTTTTGTTTTACATCTTATATTTGCTGAATTCGGACGGGGACAACTTATCAAGCATCTCCTTCCACTTCCTGCCTTCCTCATCGTTTGGGTCCAGTTCCTCGCCCGTGCCCTGCTGCCCGATCTGGTGGATCACATGGTGGTCCACAAAGACCGGCACCTTCACCCGCAGGGCAAGGGCAATGGCGTCACTGGGCCGGGCGTCCACGCACAATTGGGTCTTGCTTGCTGTATTCACATAGATGCGGGCAAAAAAGGTGTTCCCGATCAGATCACTGATCTCGACCCGTTCGACACCAGCACCCAACTCGGCAATCATATTCTTTAATAGATCATGGGTCATGGGCCGGGGGAATTTAATCTCCTCAAGTTCAGTGGCAATGGCGGTCGCCTCCAGCATCCCGATCCATATGGGTAGGACGTTCTCGCCGTTAATCTCCTGCAGCCAGACCACGGGCGTTTTCGTTTCCGGATGAATCTGGATGCCAATCACTTTCATCTGGATAAGCATGTGCTACTCCTTTGCCATTTTCCGAAGCGACAGCCCTTCCCCGCAATGAATGGAGGCAGGCCTCGTCTATGGTTACGTCTATGATTTCACCGGGGAAAAACCCTGGTCCGATAAAGTTGACTATATGGTTAGTCCCTGTCCTGCCGCTCCATTGCGCCCCGGCCGTCTTGCTCATTCCTTCCGTCATCACCAATACGGTTTTGTCGACCAGTTCCCGGTTCCTTTCCAGGGTAATTTGTTCCTGGATCATCAGGAGCCGGGAGAGCCGTCGACCTTTCTCTTCCTCCGTAATCTTCTTATCAAGATTGGCCGCCCGGGTCAAGGGTCGGTCAGAGTATTTAAATGAGAAGGCCCCATGGAAACGCACTGAGTTAAGCAGGTCCAGGGTCTGATCGAAGTCCTCTTCCTCCTCGCCGGGGAAGCCGACAATAATGTCGGTGGTGATGGCGATCTCAGGGCAAAGGGTTCGGAGTCTTTCCACGAGGTCCAGGTAATGTTGTCGGGTGTATTTGCGGTTCATCCTTTTTAATACCCGGTTTGAGCCGGACTGGACCGGAAGGTGCAGGTGCGGGCATAATTTATCTATTGACCGGAAGCAGTCCATCAGTTCGTCGGAAAGATCCTTGGGGTGCGATGTGGTAAACCGGATGCGGACAATCCCCTCGATTTCGGCAATCCTCCGTAACAGTTCCGGGAAGTTGGCCTGCTGGCCGTTTTGTCCGCGGCCGTATGAATCGACGTTCTGGCCGAGCAGGGTGACCTCTTTTACGCCCTTTTGCGCCAGGATGGATACTTCCTCGGCGATATCGCCCAAGGGTCGGCTGATCTCCCGGCCCCGGGTAAACGGGACGATGCAGTAGGAACAAAAATTATTGCACCCCTGCATGATATTCACAAAACTTTTTAACGGCGCCTCGTGTGCAACCGGGGTTGGGATCAGAAAGGGGATCGCAAAATCCGGTGCAAGCCTGGTGGAGACGTAGGCCCTTTTTTGTTCCTCGCATGGCTTTAAAAGCTGCGGTAGTTGCTATATCCCTTGCGTACCCACGACCAGGTCCACGTGCGGCATCCGGACAAGAAGCCTTTCTCCCTCCTGCTGGGCCACGCAACCGGTGACGGCCACCAGAAGGGAGGGCCGGTCTTTTTTGAGCCTTCTGAGCCTGCCTAACAGGCTGAATGCTTTTTCTTCCGCCTTTTTCCTGATGCTGCAGGTATTGACGATCACCAGATCGGCCGCATCGAGGTCGGCGGTGAGATGATACGCTGCCCGGCTACAGAGCTCGGCCATGATCTCTGAGTCCCGTTCATTCATCTGGCAGCCGAAGGTCTCTATATATACGTATTTTCTTTCTCTCATTATTCGTTTATTTACTTTAGGGTCTGTTCCAGGTTGGTTAGGTCGTTAGACTGTAGTCTGTTAGGCAGGAAATGGAGCGGAGGATGGGCACGGTACGTCTCACATCTCGTCTTTCTCTATTGCTAACAGGCTAAACCCCTTCAGACTATCGACCTTAGTAGTTACTCTGTTCCAGAGTATACTGGGCAAGGAGGCTTTTTTGCCAGTACTGATTATTGAAATCGGCAAAAAATTTTGGTTCATCTCGGATTTGTGGGAAAAGATCTGGCGGAAATCGAATGCCGACA
>CAZDYX010000182.1:0-7284 GCA_964509775.1 uncultured Desulfobulbia bacterium
GACCGGGGCAGAAGCACCGCCACCGCCATCACCAGACAGGCGATAAGCCATTGTTCCTCTCTTTGCTCGGATAACTTCGGAGGCGCCAGGAGAGAGGGTAAAGCAAATCACACCATTGAATTTCCGTTAAATAATGTCCTCACGGAAACAGTCAATCCTATCCAAAGATGATCTAATAAAAACTCGTCATTCCCGCGGAGGCGGGAATCCAGGCCATGCGTAACTACCTGAAATTATAATATTTCCATTTCCAGAGAATGACGAAATGGGGATCTTCCGGACTTTTTACCAGTCCATCAAATTTATTTGTTGCAAATAATTTGTCAAGATAATATTTATAATTTATAATAGGTTACAAAAAATCTGATAAGTTTGACAAACCATAAGTCAACCAAAAAAACTAAGGGTCGCTGCTTCTCTTAAAAATGGAGTCTTTGGGAATAGGAGCTATAAAGAAAACTTTAGAACAACTTGTTGGGCCGGACTTGACAACATATTACGAAACCAAACCAACAGCAAAGGAGACCAAGATGGATTTTATCGACAAGATCCGCGAGCTGTCTGCCCGCATCCCAAAGCAGCTCGAGAACATACAAACCGAAGAAGCTACGAAACACGCTCTTGTCATGCCGTTCATGGCCGCCCTCGGCTACAACGTGTTCGATCCAACCGAAGTCACCCCTGAACTTTGCGCCGACGTCGGAGTCAAGAAGGGTGAGAAGGTAGACTATGCCATACTGCGCGATGGGAAGCCTGTCATTCTGTTTGAGTGTAAGCACCATGCCGCCGACCTTGGCAAGGCCCACCTCTCGCAGTTGTATCGCTATTTCGGCGTAACAGATGCTCGTTTTGGAGTCCTGACAAACGGCCTTCTTTATTGGTTCTATACAGATCTCGAAGCACCAAACAAAATGGATGAGAAACCATTCTTTGAATTCAATATCTTAGACATAAGAGAAACCGCTGTAGAAGAACTAAAGAAATTCTCTAAATCGTCCTTTGATCTAGACTTCATTCTAACAACAGCGTCTGAACTAAAATACACACGAGAGATAAAGCGAATACTCATAGAACAAATGCAAGAGCCAACGGATGATTTCGTCCGGTTCTTCGCATCTAACGTATATGGCGGCAAATTGACGCAGGCAGTTCGCGAGCAATTCAGCCAGCTCACCAAACAGGCTTTCAAGCAAGTAATAAACGACCAAATCAATGAGCGGCTTAAGTCTGCGTTTGTCACTGAGGCCAGCACGACGAGCCAGGCCGCGCCTGACGGTCCTCCGCCCGCAGGTCCCGCTGCCCCCTCAAACGGATCACCAGCTACTCAAATCACTGAAGAAGAGTGGGAAGGCTATCACATCGTGCGAGCGATCCTCCGGGAGGTCACGCCTCCGAAACGGGTCGCCATGCGTGATGTTCAGAGCTATTGCGGCATTCTCCTCGATGACAACAACCGGAAACCCATCTGCCGCCTTCATTTCAATGCCGCCCAGAAGTACCTGAGTCTGTTCGACACAGACAAGGAAGAAAAGATCCCAATCGAAGGACTCGACGACCTGTACAAGTATGCGGAACGGCTGAAGGCTGCAGTCACCAATTACGATTCGAAAGGAACGACGTCAAAACAAACCGCCGGATAAGTCCCCAAAAAGAAATCAAAATCACCGGGGAAGGCCCAACAAGGGCATTGAGTCGGATTTTGAAAAGGTGGCGCTTTTCGAAACCACTCATGCCCAGCGTTATGCACCAGGAGGCCGCACATGGTCTACGTGAAGGTATTAGCCGTGATCGCCTTGATAGGTTCAATTAATTGGGTCATTGCAGACCCTGGATTCGAACCATGCATAGCGGTTGTCGGCTCACTTTCGGCGTTGGTTTCAGCGTTTCTCGTTGATAAACGTAATGCTCGGCGAGCGCAACAGCATCAGTCCATCTCAAAGTCCTCTATAGGCGTACAAGCAGGTGGCGATGTAAACATCGGGAATGTCGGGGACAATAAGCATGTTGAGTAAAAACCAAGAACAAAACGTCGCCGAAGGTAGCACCGCGATTCAGGCAGGAGGGAACGTCACTATTACAAAGATGGGCCTTACTTATGCTGAAGTCCGCGATGTTGCGCTCGACGTCTTTCGAACGAACTTCTACGAACTTGCTGGAGTTGCCAAAGAGACAGCTAAGGATAGGGCCGAGGAAATCACCGAAGGATTCTTGTCGAAACTCCAGAAGGAACATCCGGCCGGACTTGAGAAATCGAACGATCCCGACTTCCAGTACGCGCTTTTCACAGTTCAAAAGGAATACGCCAGAAACGGTGATAAGGATCTTGGTGATCTTCTTGTTGATCTATTAGTCGACAGAAGCAAGCAGGAACAGCGCGACATTCTTCAGATTGTCCTAAACGAGTCGCTCAGCACAGCGCCGAAGTTAACTGAGAGTCAGCTGGCTGTCTTGGCTGTGATATTTCTGTTCAAGTACACCCAGAATTTCGGAATTGGCAATCATCAGATGCTTGCCGAATACCTTGACAAACATGTTGCTCCGTTTGCTTCAAGAATTGTGAAGAACATGGCTTGCTATCAACATCTTGAATTCTCTGGTTGCGGAGCGATTGGGCTTGCAGGAATGAACCTGGAGTCTATTCTGGGCACCACTTATCAAGGACAGTTCCTAAAGGGATTCGGAGAGAAAGAGGTCACGGATAGAAGTGTCTCTATTGGACTCGATCAGAGATTCTTTGTGCCTTGTCTTAATGACCCGTCTAAGCTGCAGGTCCGTGCCAATAGCAAGGAGTTGTTAGAAAAAGCCTTTGAGACACACGCAATTACGCCCGAGGATCGCGCCAAGATCTGTGCACTCTTTGAACTCGGGAAAATGAATGACACAGAGATCAAGGACAAGTGCATTGAAATTAGACCCTACATGACTGGCCTGTTTGACATATGGTCAGATTCAGCGATGAAAAACTTTACGCTGACGAGCGTAGGGATCGCGATTGGTCATGCTAACATCAAGCGGTTAGTCGGCGAGTTTGCGAATCTCTCTATCTGGATAAACTGATGGCAACTCTGACGGGGTCGTGCCGAAAGCGCCGGGATAAACCGGCAAAGAGTAGGGGATGAAAGAGCCCCACATAAAAGGAGAAGCATCTCCATTATGGCCCCGAGTCATGTGCGGGTAGCCGCGTGGCTACACGTAAAGCAGTTGACAGGGGTAAACGTTGGCCAGCCATTGAGCTTCGAAATCACCTATCCGGGATGCCGACCACGTTGTCCGAAGGGGAAGGCAATACTGGGGGGGGTAGAAAGCAAGGCGCCCACAGGTCCCGCGGAGTCTGAGACCCTGAGCATGCGTGGAAACTCTATGTTCGAGAACCGGGAGTGCTTGGGTTCAGGTCCCTGGAGCAGCTTAGGATTTTGAATGCGACCGAAATTGTGCCAATCCTATTCCGAGTTGACGCGGTCCAGGTGACATACGATCCTCCGCGGTTGACTGGTGCGTCTTAAGCTGCCAACATGTCGTTTCACCGGATGGCTTCGCCACGCGGTGTACCTGGCATTAGGGTGATAGTAAGGGGAGAATGATGGCGACTGAACATGCTGGTTTTTTCTCGGATCCAAAAGTGATTTTGTCGTTAGTAGCTCTTGGCATTTCTTTCATTAGCTTAATCTGGACACTGGCAAATCAGTTTGAACAAAATAGGCGTTGGGATACACTCAATGTCGCTGCTGTTGAACTAAAGGAAGTAAAATTCAAGGTATACCGAGATCTCACCAAAAAAGAAGCAGTGACAATGAACTGGGGGCATTCTCCTTTGATTTATAATTCTCCAGACAATTGGGATAAATATCAGATGATTTATTTCCTTCAGCTTCATAATGGCAGTGATAACTCATTAATCCCCAACGCAAATCCCGTATTCACTGTCAATGAAGTTGAAGGCGAAATAAAACGTCTTCAGATCAAAACTCCTGTGAATATCTATCGCTCGTTTATGCCAATCTTCTATTTTGATAATCAGGGAAAGACGGATGCCACAGAATGTAACATCGAGATTCACATGAAGCCCGATAACGACCCATGGCATAAGTCGTTCACTTCCAACACGCCTGTACGAATACCTCCCAGTAAAGCTATCAATGTAGCATTCGAGTTTGCTATTCCGATACAATCGACCATGTACAAACGCATTGACTTTAAAATAAAGCTCAGCTTCAAAGACTTGCACGGCAATGTTTGTATACGTGATATCGCTGCGTCTTGGGAATCGGATAAGAACTATTGGTTCTTTGGCAAAGACACTAATGATAAAACGGCACTTAACAACTAAGGATTGAGACGATCCAGAAAGATCGGTTTTCCGCCCCGGCGGGATTCAAGAAGCCCGGCGATATTTTAATGGATTTATATAGGGTAAAGGTTCGATACGGGATGAACTGAGGAACGGTTCATGCAGTGAGTGTCGGACTCACTGGGTTGAAAAAGGACGAGAAACGGTCCATAAAGAACACAGCCTCATTATTTTGGGACCGATCAATTAAAAGAAACCATATTCGCCGGCTATGAGGTTTGGAATATCGGATCAGCATGCGGACGGAGCGGGCCTCATTAGGAGCGTTTACTTTTACCGTTGAGTTGAAGGGCTTGGATTGTTTTGCCATACCAATCGGTCATCATATACTTTTCCTTCTTCATAAGGATGGATTTCCCCTTCTAATGTGGAGTGGGTTTGAAGTATCATACTTGACTAAACGGTATGCGTCTTATCGAATGGACTTCTGAAGATATTTTTTAGGCAGGATTGCGAAGAAAGGGTTCTGCCACACGGCGGCTTACTTGAACCAGAAAATTGCAGCGGAACCGCCGGTCAGTGGTGCATGGGGGGAAAAGGGTATTGCTATCGAGTCCGTGCCGTTTTGGGCGGTCCGCTGATCTTGGGCGTTGGGCTAAACGTGAAAAGAGGTACTGTGAACAAAGAGATTGCTCCAAGAGGAGATGCCAACATCGGAGAGACTGTTGCTGAGAGAAGCGAAAATTTTGATCGACTTCGTTTCCTCAATGAGCAGGTGTTCCGAGAACAAGAAATCTACTGGCAAAGATTCTATTCGTTCGCGACCATTCACGCCGGAGCATTCGTTCTTTACGCAGCCGAAGCGATTAAGCCACATTCTTGGCTCATCACATCTGCGGGAGTTCTCTTAGGGTTTGTTTGGTTGTGGGTTCAATGGGCTAGCCTGTGGTATGTGGATCGTCACAAGAAGGCATTCCACGATGAAAGAACGAAAATGGAATTTGATTTCCCAAGTCACTGGTTGTTTTCCAGACCATGGGCATCGTCTACTAATGCCGGCCTACTGGTTGTTGTTATTGTCTGGTTGTTTTGGGTGTTGCTTTTGTACCGTATTGTTTGGCGGTGAGTATTACTTCATTGATTTTCCACTGCCCAGCATGTTCCTGCACCAGACCGCCTAAAAACTGCGGCTGGTGAGGTTTGGCGTTATCCGATAGAGAAGATACAGATGACTAACAAATACTCAGCAATGTATTATCCAGAATGCTATGTTGATAGCCCCAAGGCGCTTGCAACATACTTATTGCTTTACGACGAAATCCATCTTATCTCCTTGTCTGACGAAGCCAAGAATCCGACTGAGTATCTTCGAAAAATTCCCGCATACACAACGATCAAGGCGATTAATAAAGGGCATGAGGATATCGATTTCGTTGTTAGTGCCAGCGAGATTCGTGCATCAGCAAATCCGGGCGAAATCGACAAGCAGACAAGAAGGACCCTCCTTTTCTATCAATTCGTACAGCGCCACAAGGAGTTGATCGGGAACACCATATTTTTTCATCCGCACCTTTGGGCTTCAGCATTGAATCGGATTACGAGTAAGCTCCTTGGAGAAGGTTTGCCATATGATGAACTCGCCAAATTTATTTACTGGAAAGACGAAGAGATGGGCACGATAGCGGACTTTCAAAAGAACTATCCGTCAATTCAAGACGAGGCTCTTTGGAGGATCGTTCCGACGGCGACGAACATTGCAAGGGAAAGAGATTTTATATTAGTAAGCGACAATAGTGATATTCCAGTTCCCGTTCTATCGAAAGAAATCAAATCGGTCAGGAATCTGACTCGCATTTTGGCAGAGGAATGTATCAAGATTTATGTTCCTAGTTGCCTTGACGTATCTCCAGAAGAGATTCTTGAGATCCGTCAGGCATTAGGAGACTTGCTAATTCCATTTAGGATGTCGTTGCAAAGGTTGTCCAAGAATCTTAGGGCCACAATTGAGGCCGGGTCAGACACAGATAATATTCGTCAAGAAGCCAAATTCATCGCAGAGAGTCAAGTTGAACCGGCCGTGTTCGAACTCAAGAAGAAGATCGAAAACGACAATTCCAAACTCTTTAACAGGGCTTTTGGAAAGTTGGTCAGCTGGGTTCCGCTCGTAGCGAAAGCTTTTGCTCTTCCAACACCGGATAATGTATTCCAGGTGGCAAAAAAAGTGGCCACAGACTCTGGCACTCTTATAGAAGGTTTAAACGACCTTTCGCTCTCCCGAGATGAAGGCCTCTGCTTTCTGCTGCGAATTGATGATGAGATAAAAAAACTGGGGCAATAGCTGAGATTAGGATAACCTTGCTCTTTCAAGGGACCGCAAAAAATCGCGGCCGTTGAAGAGCCCGTTGCACCGCCTCGTCCCCACGATCTTCTAGTGCCGGGGTAGGTTTCATGCCTGTGTCGCACGCGGCTCAATTCAAAAGTTAGAAATAGGGTTATAAAATGGGTGACCAACTCGAATTTATAAAACTAATAGTATCTCGGCTTGATTCTGCTGGTATAGCCTATATGATGACTGCTCGATGGCGATGGCCATATATTCTATACCCAGGATGACTCGAGACATTGATCTGGTTGTAGAACTCACACCCGTTGATGTGGACAAAATCGTCAATCTTTTTTCTGAAAAAAGGCGAAAGAAAATGAATGATACTTCAACGAAAATAAAACAAATCTATAATGAAATGTTATTATCTAAATCGCCTTCAGAGCGATTAAGAATGGCAAGTGGAATGTTTGATTCGGTTAAAAGACTCGCAATATCAGGGCTTCTAAAGGAGAGACAACACCTCGATCTACCAAAGTTGCGAGGAGAGCTTTTTTTACGAATATGTGGGAATGATTTTTCAGCTACCGAGAGGAAACGGATTGTGGAAAAAATTCCTAACATGCAATTGGACACGGAAACAGTTAAGCTGCCGGTCAATTGACTCGCTGGC
>CAZDYX010000183.1:0-7253 GCA_964509775.1 uncultured Desulfobulbia bacterium
TTACCGATCCTTGGCTTCGGGTGATGCCTTGCCCGGGGTCAATCTGTATCTGGCCGAGGCCCTTATAAAGGGAGGGAGAATTAAGGACGCAAGAGTGGTACTGGAGGGGTTCATGGCATACGCTCCTGAGGGGCCACACCGGCAACAGGCCCAAGGGCTGTTGCATAAAATTGAACTGCCACACTTTAGTCCCTGCTCCGTTTATTGTCGGACTAATGGATTTGGCGTTTACTGATATCGGCAATCGGACCTCTGAGGAAGAGTCCCGGAGACAGGACAAGGGGTGATTAAAAACTTTGGCCTATAGCCTTTGGATGTCCATGCTGATATCTGCTGCGGGCGCCGAATGGGTAAGGGCGCCTATGGAAATGAGGTCCACCCCGGTTTCGGCAATGGCCCGGACATTGTCCAGACAGACCCCTCCGGACGCCTCCAGAAGGACCTTGCCCTTGGCAAGCGCCACCGCCTCCCTCAGGTCGGCAACCGACATGTTGTCAAGCAGGATGGCATCTATTCCGTTCACGAGACATTCTTTCACTTCCTCGATGGTGGTGGCCTCAACCTGAATCCTTAGGGTATGGGGGGCCCGGCTTCTGACCCTGGCCACGGCAACAGTGATGGAACCGCAGCCGGCAATATGGTTATCCTTAATAAGGATGCCATCAGAAAGGGTGAAGCGATGGTTGTGGCCGCCTCCCACCCGCACCGCATATTTTTCCAGGACCCTAAGTCCGGGCGTCGTTTTCCTCGTATCCACAATACGGACCGGCAGGGGGTGAATCTTGGCAACAAATTGGGCGGTGAGGGTGGCAATGCCGCATAATCTCTGGACAAGATTCAAGGCCACCCGTTCTGCCTGCAGGAGATCCCTTAATGGGCCCCTCATGGCAAGGAGTATATCTCCCGGCAAGGCCCTGGCCCCATCCTGGATCGCCTGAATCTCCTCAATGTCGGGGTTTTTCACCCTGAATACCAGTGCCGCCACTTTTTCCATGCCGGCCGCTACAAACGATCCCTTGGCGATAAAACGCGCCTCCGCCCTGATATCTTCCGTGGGAAAGATGGCATCGGTGGTAATATCGCCGGTCCCGATATCCTCAAGGAGAAAGTATGTGAGGTGTCTCCGTATAATCAAAGGGTCCATTTGTTGTAACCGTTCACCCAACGTTTGTTGGTCTACGAGTAGGGGCGGGTTTGAAACCCGCCCCTACAACTTCCGTTACCTGGTGAAGGGTTCCCGTTTTTTACACCAGCTCCCGTAAGCGGGCAATCCCTTCTTCAATCTTTATCAGCCGAGCAATGAGTGTTTCATGCCTTTCCCTTTCAGCAATCACTATCTCTTCCGGGGCGTTACTCAGGAACTTTTGGTTTTCCAGTTTGTTGTTTGCCTTTGCCAATTGGGCCAGGGTCTTTTCTTTTTCCCTGGTTAATTTAGCGATTTCACCTTCAATGTCAACGAGTCCGGCAAGGGGGACAAATATCTCCACCGCCTCGAAGAGATAGGAGGCGGCCCCCTTGGGCCGGATCCCGTCAGCGAGAAAGGAGAGCGTGTCAAGTCCGGCGAGTTTTGCAATCGCTCCCTGGTGCTGTTTGATGATGACGGTCTGGTCGGCAAAAAAAGAGATAAGCTGGGCTGAAATACGCGAGGACGGGTGAATCCCCATCTCGCTCCGGATATTTCGTATGCCGGTGATTATTCCCACAAGAAGGGCCATCCTTGCCTCCGCGTTGCTGTTGTCCCAGTCTGGATGAACAAGGGGAAACGGTTCTTTCATGAGGCTTGAACGGTCACCCGGCAGATAATGCCAAATTTCTTCAGTGACAAAGGGCGTGATGGGATGGAGGAGCTTTAGGATGATTTCCAGGATCATAAGGAGCACGGCCCGGGAGATCGACTTGATTTCAGGGTCATCGCCGTAGAGATCGGACTTGATCCATTCCAGGTACCAGTCACAGAATTCATACCACACGAATTGATACACGTTGGAGGCGGCATCATTAAAGCGGTATTCATCGAGGGCCCGGGTCATTTCCAGAATGGTCCGGTTGGTCCGGCTCATGATCCACTGGTGGGAAAGGGGAAGGGCGGCCGGATCAAATATTGTGGAAGGGGACGGCAGTTCCTCAAGGTGCATGAGCGCAAAGCGCGAGGCATTCCACACCTTGTTGATGAAATGGCGGTAGCCTTCAATTCGCTCCTCGGCAAGCCGGATTTCGCGGCCCTGGGCGGCAAAGGCGGTGAGGGTCATTCGCAGGGCATCAGTGCCGTATCGCTCCATGAGGAGCAGGGGGTCGAGCACGTTGCCCTTGGATTTGCTCATCTTTTGGCCCTGCGCATCCCTGACCAGGGCATGGAGGTAAACATCGCGAAAGGGAGTCTGGCCCATAAAATGGATACCCATCATCATCATGCGGGCGACCCAGAAAAAAAGAATATCAAAGCTCGTGATCAATACCGAGGTTGGATAGAAACAGGCAAGCTCTTTTGTCTTCTCCGGCCATCCTAGGGTGGAAAAGGGCCAGAGCGCGGAAGAAAACCAGGTGTCGAGTACATCCTTTTCCTGCGTAAGGGTCCGGGCCTGGCATTTCGGGCATACTTTCGGGTCCTCGCTCGCTACCACGATTTCCCGGCAGGTAAGACAGGTCCAGACCGGAATCCGGTGACCCCACCAGATCTGGCGGGAAATGCACCAGTCGCGGATATTATACATCCAGTCAAAAAACTGGTTTTCCCAGGACTTGGGGAAAAGTCGGGTATCTCCGTCCTTGACCGCCTTGATCGCCTTTTCGGCCAAGGGTTTTACCGAGACAAACCACTGTTTGGAGAGGGTAGGCTCGACTACGGTCCGGCAGCGGTAACAGTGGCCCACTGCATGCTGGTAGTCTTCGATTTTTTCAAGTAATCCTACAGCCGTAAGGTCGGCCACCACCCGTTCCCGGCAGGCATACCGGTCAAGCCCGGCATAGGGCCCGGCCTCGTTGTTCATCCGGCCGGAATCGTCCATGACCTTCAATGCCGGCAGGTTATGGCGTCTTGAGATCTCAAAGTCGTTCACGTCATGGGCTGGGGTCACCTTGAGGGCGCCGGTCCCAAAATCCTTGTCCACGTGGGTGTCAAAGACGATCGGGATCTTGCGGTTCACCAGAGGCAGGATGACCGCCTTTTCCGGCAATTTGTTGTAACGTTCATCCTCGGGATGCACGGCAACCGCGGTGTCGCCCAGCATGGTTTCCGGCCGGGTGGTAGCCACTACAATATAACCGTCGCCGGCCGCAAACGGATAGCGGATATGAAAGAGTTTGCCCGCCGTGGGTTCGTGTTCCACCTCGAGATCCGCAAGGGCCGTAAGACACCGGGGGCACCAGTTGATGATGTAGTCACCCCGGTAGATAAGACCTTCATGATATAGCCGAACAAATACCTCACGGACGGCCCGGGAAAGGCCCTCATCCATGGTGAACCTTTCGCGGTCCCAGTCGCAGGAGCATCCCAGGCGTTTCAGTTGATTGATGATCTGGCCGCCGTACTGCTCCTTCCACTGCCAGACCCGTTCAATAAACCGTTCGCGGCCGATTTCATGGCGGTTGGTGGATTCGCCGGCAAGTTGCCGTTCCACCACATTCTGGGTGGCAATGCCGGCATGATCGGTTCCCGGCAGCCAGAGGGTGTTATGTCCTTGCATCCGGCGGTAACGCACCAGGATATCCTGCAGGGTGTTATTCAGGGCATGGCCTACATGGAGGACACCGGTCACATTGGGAGGCGGGATGACTATGGAAAAGGAGGGCCTTCCGGCATCCATGGTTGCCTGAAAGGATTTTTCGGCAAGCCAGGTGGCATACCACTTTTCTTCCACCGCCTTAAATTCATAGGATTTGGCAAGTTCTCGTCTTTGGGTTTCCACAGCGGATGTCATTTTGATCTTAGACCTTGTGATGAATTACGAATTACAGCAGCACGCAGTTAACCGCCCTCCGCCCTCTGGCCCCTGTCCTCTGATCACAGCACGCTCCAGGATTTTGGAAAAAATATATCGGTATATTGGTCAAGGGCGTAGCGGTCGGTCATTCCGGCAATAAAATCACAAACCTTGCGGTGCTTTGGCATGTCACGGTCGTAGATAATATCCTCCTTGTCCCAGACATGATCCTGTTCCAGATAATAATGGTATAATTCCCGCAGGATCTTCATCGCCTTGATAAAATCGCCGTGAACCAATTCGAGATCATAGACTTTTTCATAGAGAAAATTCCTAAGCTCGTCAATGGCTGAAAGGATCTTTTGGCTCACGACCAGACGGCTGCCTCCTTGTTCCGCGGTCTGGGTAATCAGATCCATGATCATGGTCCCCAGCCGTTCCGAGTGGCGGTTGCCCAAGACCTCCTGAATATTCCGGGGAATATCTTTTTCCTTAACCACTCCGGCCCGGAGTGCATCATCGAGGTCATGATTGACATAGGCAATGATGTCGGCAATCCTCACCACCTGACCCTCCAAGGTGGCGGGTAGCTCGGAAAGGTCCGCAGGCAGGATCTCTTTTCTGCCCTTGGAATGTTTCAATATCCCGTCCCGCACCTCATGGGTGAGGTTGAGCCCCTTGCCCTGCTTTTCTAGGATGTCGACCACCCTCAGGCTTTGTTCATAATGGCGGAAGCCGCCCGGATGCAGTTCGTTTAATACTGCCTCGCCGGCATGACCAAAGGGGGTATGACCGAGATCATGGCCGAGGGCAACGGCCTCGATGAGATGTTCGTTCAAACGCAGGGCGGTCCCGATGGTTCTGCCGATCTGCGCCACCTCCAGGGCATGGGTAAGCCGGGTGCGGTAATGGTCGCCCGTAGGCGAGAGAAAGACCTGGGTCTTATGTTTAAGCCTCCGAAAGGTCTTGGAGTGTATGATCCGGTCCCGGTCCCGTTGAAAGGCGGTCCGGATCGGGCACGCCGGTTCCGGTTGTAACCGGCCCCGGCTGTTTCTGCTTAAGCAGGCAAAGGGCAAAAGGATTTGCGCCTCCCGCTCTTCCTGCTCCTGGCGGAGTAATTGGGTCATTTGGCGTATGGACGTCAAAAGGAGGTGTCGGGTGCAAGACTGCCGACGTGGTTGACTACCTGGGCCCCGGAAAGATCCTTTAACGTCGGACTGTTCATGATGGCGTTGGGCTCGGTGGTGCCGTTTATGTTGGTGATCACCAGGGTTCCCCGGCCTTTTCCGTAGAGATTATTGAAGTCATAAACCCCGCCGACAATTACCAGTTCACCGGCGTTGACCTTGTCAACATAAAGCTTTTTGGCATAGGAAACCTGGTAGTCCACGTTCCGTTCCACATTCTTTGCCCATCGCGTCTCGGGTGCGCCCTCGCCGTCATCGGCCTTGAGGGGTTCTGCGAGCGGGGCAAGCTCCTCTTTTATCCCTTTGGTCTCCTGAGAATAATCACCCATCGCGGCCTTCACCGCACCACAACCGGAATGCCCGACGATCATAAGGACAGAGGTGGGCAGATGGCGGACGCCGTAATCAACCGAGCCCTCGGCATTTTTTATCTGATTGCCGATATTCCGGACAACGAAAAGATTATTGTGCGGATCGATGCCAAAGAGGTTCGTCTGCACCCTGGAATCCGAGCAGGAAATAAGGGTGATGTTGGGCACCTGTTTGGTCTGATAGGCATCAAATGAGCCGCTGTCGTGGTGACTTTTAAATTCATCATTGCCGCTGATGACCATCTTCATCACCTCCGAAGGGGTCTTTGTTTTTGTCTGTTCAGTGCCGTGTCCTCCCCCATGGGCGTCCGAGGAGGCATAAGCAAGTGGCGCTGCCGCCATAAAGGCCGAGACGGTCAGGCCAATCATGATCTTTTGGTAAGACGATTTTTTCCCCATTTTCCTGGTTCTCCTTCTTTTTTATATTTTGAAATTAAACTTGACGGACCCACAAAAAGCCCTTTGGTTGACGAGTGGTTGTAACTGCCTGTTTCCCCCGTCGGCATTTTGATTTTTCGACCCTTTAAGAGACCGTCATGATCGACCCGTTGGGGGCAATCCCTTATAGGTCTTTCCCACAAACACTTTTCCAGGTAGGCAGGAGGCGCAAATCGGGTACAATGATTACATAATCTTGTTATGAGTACAAGAGAAAACCCTGTTATAAAATTCCTCCGCAGTATTTGACATGTCCGCGCGAATGTTCGAGCCGTTTTTTCACTATTCACTATTCACTATTCACTATTCACTATTCACTAACCACTAGCCACTGCGGCCACTGGAAGCACTATGGGTGATTGATTGTTATAGTGGCAGGGATTGACCCGGTGGCCGTGGATGCCTTCGGTTTGCAGGCATATTTATTTTGACGCAATTTTATGGTGGTGATATAACTTGTGATAGTCATTGATTCAAAATTGTTTTCAAGGAGTTAACCTGGAAGGGGAGGGAGCCATGACAGTAAAGGAGATTCGCGAAAAGGCAAAAGAAATAGGGGTTAAACCGGGAAGAATGAATAAGACCCAATTAATTCAGGCCATTCAGACCCAGGAGGGAAACTATCCATGTTTTCAGACCGCCACGGATACCTGTGATCAAGAGGCATGCTGCTGGCGAGAGGACTGTCTGACCCTGTAACTATGGCGTTTTAGTAACTACTCAGGTGGATAGTCTGTAGGTGTTTAGGTAGATAGGGGGGAGGGTCCTTGATTTGTTTTTTGCGCAGTCCTAACAGACTACAGTCTAAACAACCTAACCAACCTGAGTAGTTACGTGTTTTGTTATTTCTTAACCTGCTTTGCGGAAATTTATTTTTCGCAAAACAGGAAAAAATGTATTAGATCTCGCATCAATCCCGGCGACGTCAGCGTCCGCATCGATCCTCGATATTTTAGGCCCATCCAGGTCGAAATCCTGCTGGGTGACTTTACCAAGGCGGGCTTTGCCCGCAACCCAAGATAGTCTGAGCTATTAACAAAGACGGCCATTGTAGTTACTCTTTGATCAAATTTCCTAATTATAGGATATTGGGATAAGAGCCTGGGTCCGTCACATCCGGCGCACCTTGATCGAGTATTTCCCCATCCTGATCGTCCGGTCGGAGTGGCGCACCTGCACCAAGTAATCGCCGGCGCTCAAGTCCGCCGCGATGCGGGCGTTGGCATCGATGCCGGAATCATTGTCTTCCGCGATGAGAGCCGTTTCACTGTTCGGGCTGAAGATTTTTTGGCTCATCGCGGATTAGTGGGAAGATGGCAAACGAATGGTGCGCATAG
>CAZDYX010000184.1:0-7234 GCA_964509775.1 uncultured Desulfobulbia bacterium
TTCCTGCTCTTCAACCACACCCTCACCAGCCTCCAGGAGGCCGATGCCCGGGCCGCGCTCGGCGTGGAACGGATCATCTCGCCGCCAACGGCAATTACGGAGCTGTGGCGCCAGATCCCGGCCGATTTCGAAGGACTTGCGGAATATCTCGGCCCGGTGCGGGATTGGCTTGCCGACAATGGCCATGCCGGCGACTTTGTCCTTATCCAGGGCGATTTTGGCGGCACCTTTCTCATGGTGCGTTTTGCCCTGGAACAGGGACTCGTGCCCGTTTACTCCACCACCGAGCGGGAGGCGATGGAAGAGGCTCAGCCGGATGGCGTGGTAGAGCTCACCCACCGGTTCCGGCACTGCCGGTTCCGGTTATATGGAGTGTGAGGGTCGGCGGTCGAATGGCGAAAAGGGCCTTTCGCCGCAAAACATAAATACGGGACCTGGTAATTGTTGATATACCGTTTACCAAGTCGCGAAGATCCGTCATTTCCGCAATGATTTTGAGCGGGAATCCAGGTTCTCTGCTGGATGCCAGCTAGAACCATGCGGGCATGACGGCAAAGATAAACGGTACTTTTGTAAAAATATGGTGGTTCGCTATAATTTACGGAGGTGAAAATATGCTTATCAACTTACAAAATATGACAACAGAAGAAAAATTAATGGCAATGGAGTTGCTGTGGGATGATTTATGCAAAAATCAAATTAATTTTGCGTCACCAAGTTGGCATGAAACTGTATTAAAGGATAGAGAAAAAGCTATTGCCGATGGGAGAGATGAGTTCGTTGATTGGGAAGAAGCTAAAAAAGAAATCATGAATTCAATATGATAAAAATACGTATTCTCAAATCAGCAAAAGTTGATCTAAAAGAAGGATATCATTTTTATGAGTCACAAACGATTGGTATAGGAACGTATTTTCTTGAATCAATTTATTCTGATATTGACTCATTAAAATTATTTGTTGGAATACATCCAATATATTTCGGCAAATACTATAGGCTTCTCTCGAAGAGATTTCCTTTTGCAATTTACTATTGTGTTGAAAATAATGAAATTAAAATCTATTCCGTACTTGATTGTAGACGTGATCCCGCTTGGATAAAAAGCAAACTGCAATGAAACAAATAGCGAACAACATGGCTAACCAGACGGCGGGAAGCGCGGTGGCCGCAATTAACCATGCGACCAACTGGAGGGAGAAAAATGAGAAACACCTTATTGTGCACCGTAGGAACGAGCCTGTTTTCTGGCAATCTGCAGCATCTTTCCGAACATAGCCCTGATCTGCCAGAAAATTGGCTTGCCCTGCGCACCGCCTATCACGGACGAGACTGGAAAAAGGTGGCCCTGGAGTTGATCAAGATCGATCCCGCCAAGCGGGTTTGTGGAGCCGAGATCAACACCATTGAGGAAATCCGGCAAAAGAAATGGTTGACATTGGAGCAGCTCATTTTTCTTGTTTCGGACACCCCGGACGGTAAAAATACGGGCGAGGTCCTCAAACGGTATTTCGAACAACGGTCGGGCCTATCCTTACGGCAGGTTGAATATGTTGTAGTCGATCAGTTACAGGACGAAAGGCCGCTTGATTTCAAGGTCCACGGCCTGCGGAACTTGGTCCGGATTATTGGTGACCGAGTTCACAAATTCGGCCGGGACAAGGTGGCGATCGACGCCACCGGCGGCTATAAGGCCCAGATTGCGGTCGCCGTTATCCTGGGTCAGGCCCTGGATATTCCTGTTTACTACAAACATGAAAAGTTTCGGGAAATCATCGACTTTCCTCCCCTGCCGATATCGTTTGATTATGAGATCATGGCCCGCTACTCAGACCTGCTCACTGATTTTGAGCGGGGGGAAAGCCTGACGAGCGCGGAGATAGATACGGTTGATCCGAAACTGCGGGTGCTTCTTGCCGAGGTTCCGGTCGATAATGAAACTCTATACGAATTGAGCGCCATCGGCCAAATATATATGACCGGTTTCCGGCTTCGCAACCCAAGGCCGATCAACTTGACCCCGGCTAACGAAAAGATTCCGCCATCATTTCGGGATGACCATTATCCCAATGGTTTTAAGGAGTTTGTCAACAAGGTCTGGCGGGAAATCGTCTGGATCGTCACGATCAACTCCCTACCGTACGACAAGCAGAGGTCCATCAAGGGCATCGGTTTCAAGGTACGGGAACAGGGCGATTGCCAGCGCTGTCTGATCGGCACCTATCAGGACGAAAACAATTTCGGTGCCCGTTTCATGCTCCACGTTACGGATTCATCGGACACCGCCCTCACTTGGGCCGCCGATTATCTGAACCAAAAATACAGGTGATGTCCCGAGTCGCGTTGGCGGAGCGGCTTTTTGCGAGGCCAACAAGTCTATCTTGAGCAGGGATGCGTACGAGGAAAGGTAATTTCATGTGTTACCAAAACGGCGCCCCCGGCGCACCCTCTTCCCCCCAATCGATCACGATCCGTTCCGGCGCGAGCCGGATGCCGTAACGACCGTGGCACCGGCCCGCATCCACCTGGGCCAGCTCAAGGTCGCGGAAGAAACTTATCCCCAGATATTTCCTGATCTTCGCGTTGATCCTGGTCCGGTTGGGCCGGAAGTTGTTGTCAAAGAGCTTGCCGTCGCCATCCTCGCCAACGAAAAAGGAGTCCTGGACGCCCCAGCGGTTCGGCTCGCGGAAGGGCTTTATAGGTATCCGGTCGTAGATGACGTTCTGGCATTTAGCCGCCTCCAGGGTGTTGATCCCATCATAGGAGAGGGAACATTTATCACATACCTCCCCGGTGTTACGGCAGACCGGGCAGGTCTGGCGCAGCCAGGCAAAATAGGCATAGACGGCGAACTCCACCGGACTTAACCCATCGAGCTCAATGGTTTGACCCCAAAGGACCCTTTTCTCCGGAACCTTCAACCGCAGACCGGGGCTGGGCTCCTTGATCAAGCGGCTGAGAAGGTCCGCGGGTTCTTGCAGTTCCAGGTCCTTCCCTTCAGGAAGCATCTCCCGCAGCGGCACAAAGGGCAGGTAGATGAGGTTGATCTCGATCTTCTTATGCTCGATGGTCTTGGTAATCCTCTGGCGCTGATCATACCAGGAGACGGCCCCTTCTCCCGGCCGCGGGTACCAGAAATCCGCGTCCGGCCCCTCGATGTCGCTTGGCGAAACCAGGACATGGAGGATCTTGTCCTGGGGCCGCCGGCCGTAACATTGGGCCGCCAGGGTGAGGCAGCTCGTCATGGTCTTCCTGCCGCCGGCTACCAGAAAAAAGACCGAGGCGGCCGGATCGCGGGTAAATTGGAAGGTAAGCCCAAGGCACAGGTGCAGGAGAAGCTCGTTGTCCTCCTCGGTGAGGATGTCGCTAAGCTCCCTGCCGTCTTTGTCCTTGGGCACATACACGGTTTCAGGCCCGTAACGGATGCTGCCCGCCGCAAGGCCGTACTCCCGCATAAACTCGACGATTTTTCCATCCACTGGAGAAAGGAGCTTGGCCAGCAGATGCTCCTTGCCGATTTTGGTGGTGATGATGTGGAGCTCATCCACCCTCTTGCCCTCCATATAGAGGGCATAGAGCGTTTCGGTGATCACCGCCGGGCTTAACCCCGAGACCGCAAGTAGGATATTCCTTTGGTTCATAGCCGGTTCTCCGTGGTTGAGATGAAAGGTGGCGTTTCCGGTAATTGTATCGCCTTCGATGTCGAAACGGCAAAGAAAAATTCGAGAAGCAATAACTCCGGGGATTTCGGGCAGAACTCCGGCGGCACAGAGCGGCTGGCGCGTAGCAATATTGCAATGCGAGAACTTGGAAAGGGGAGGGGATAAACTGAAGATAACGATGGACGATGGACAACTGAAGGCAATCTACCAAATTACCGGAGGCCCAGTATGGAACAGGCACGCAAAATTCCCTTGGCGGCGGAGACGACGGCGGATCAACCAACCCTGGCTATTGCCAGTTTTCCTGGCCATGACCCTGACGGACAGGGCCGCCCAACCGATAATACCGGGGCCGGCATCGCGCCGGCAATGGATACTCCCGAAGACGGGGTGGCCGATGACTTCCTTTTCGGCGCGGAGCTGGCGTCCTGGGCCGTCGCGCATGCCGGGCAAAGCCTGGCCGCGGCCATTTCCGAGGCGGAGGAGCTTATTCGCCAGTGCCGCTGGCAGGACATCGTCGCCCTTTTTCATCCGGTCGAGGAGAAGATGCCCGAGCTTGCCGCAACCGGGATGGATCTCGATCTGCGGCAGAAGGTCGCCTTTGCCCTCGGCCAAATCGGCCGCCACGAGGAGGCCATCGCCGTTCTCGAGAAGGTCGTCGCCGGCCGGCCGGACGACTTTCTCGCCCACAGCTCCCTGGCCTATACCCTGGTCCAGTCGCTCCGGGACGCCAAGAACAGGAAGGTCCTGCTCATCCGTTCGGAGCGGGAGCGACGGGTGAAACTCGCCCATCACCATTTTTCCCGCTGCCGAAGGCTGCGGCCCAACTCGGTCACCACCCATTACCGGGAGGGTATCCTCTATAAAGAGGTGGAGAATAAACCCAGGCTCGCCGCGCCTTTTTTTGAGCAGGCGGTTTCCCTGTGGCGCGGGCTCCCGTCCGACGAGCAGACCCGCCGCCATCAGGAGCGTCCCAAATACATCCGCAGCCTCTATCATCTTGCCTCCTGCCGCCTTGACGAGGGCAAGGCATCTCAGGCCCTGGCCCTGCTTGAAGGGCTGTTGGACGAGGACGAGGGGAAAAACCTCATGTCGCCCCTCTTTAAGCACTTTGCCAAGGGAAAATGCCTGTACGCCCTGGGCCGGCATCAAGAGGCACTGGTCCATCTTGAGTTGGCGGCGGCCACGGCCGGGGACGAGGCGCATGATTTCGTTCGGGAGCTTGCGGCCCGGGCCGCCCTGGCTATGAATGAGCCCGGTCGCGCGTTTGGCTATATCAACCGGGTGCCGCAACGCAAGCGCCGGCCCTATGTGAGCTGGACCGAGGCGGATGCGCTCGTGGCCCTGGGAAGGGGCAGCGAGGCGATCCGGGTTCTTGAGGCCGCGGCTGACCGCGACCGCCGCGGCCGGCACAAGGCGCTCATCCGTCTCAGCCGCATCCATCTTCGGGAAGGACGCCTGGAAAAGGCCTTGGGCCTTGCCATCGAGGCCCGGGATTTCTGCCTCGGGCTTTACGGCAACCCCAGCCGGGAGGCGATCTTCTGGGAGGCGGCGGCGCTTTTTAAACTCGGTCGGGCGTCCGAGGCCCTTGGCCGGGTGGAGGAGCTGCGGCGGGCCCGGTTCGAGTATCCGCATCTGGGCCGGCTTGAGGCCCGCATCCGCGCGGCGATAAAGGAGGGTGGCCATGCAGGAACCGCAGCCACTGCCGGTTGAGGGGCAGCAGGCCTCCCCGGATTATCAGCTTCTTTTGACCCGGCTCGAACAGCAGACCTATGGCGGGGAAGGGGGTCTTGATCCGGCCGTGGCCCTAGCAAGCGAGGCGCTGTGGCAAGGGCTTACGCCGGCTGGGCTTTTGCGCGCCAGCCTCATCGCCCAGGCCGCAGGGGCGGCCGAGCTCGGCCTGCGCATCCTGCGCTGGACCAACAGTGCCCACCCGGATTTTGCGCCGGCCTGGCAGGAGGCGCTCGAACTACTTGCCCTCCTCGGCCGGGAGCAGGAGTTGATTGCAGTGCGCGCCGCCGCCATGGGACGCTTTGGCCGGGAATCCGCGGCCGGCTGGCTTAAGGAGGCGATCTCCGTGGTCGGGCTCGAGCCCGGTTCCGCGAAAGAAGATACGGACGCGTCCCAGGCCGGGGAACAGGTCCCACGCCTGGCGGACGGCCTCGCCGGCGTCTGCGGCCCCTTTGTCGACCTGGCACGGGAGGAGCGGCGGCTTAACGACTATATGCGCATCTTCCAGGGTCGCGAGGAGGTGTTCGCCCGGCAGTGGTACGACGCCGAGCGCAAGGAAAGCGGCTATTCGCCGGTGCACCGGCCGCTTTCCCCGGCCGATCTCCGGGAGCATCTTAACGGCCGGCGCACCCTTGGGATCTATCTGTTGCGGGCCGACAGCCTGGCGCGCGTCGGGGTCATCGACATCGATCTGGTCAGGGGCCTTCGGGACCGGCGGGTCACGGCCAAGGAACAGGAGCAGGTGCGGCGCGAGGCCACCTATCTTCTTACCCGGCTCTCCGAGCTTGCGCACCGGGCCGGGATAACAACGATCGCCGAGTTTTCCGGCGGCAAGGGTTATCATCTCTGGTTTCCGGCGGCCGAGCCGATGGCTGCGGCAACCTTGCGCCGGGCCCTCCTCGCCCTTGCCGGCAAGGTGAAGGCCGATGTCTCCTGCTTTGAGCTCGAGGTCTTTCCGAAGCAGGACAAGCTCTCCGGCAAGGGTCTGGGGAACCTCGTGAAACTTCCCCTGGGTATACACCGCCAGACCGGCAAACCCTCGTATTTTCTGAATGTGCGGGACCGGGGCATCGAGACCCAGCTCGATCATCTCGTCACAATAAAACCGACCCCGCCTGCCGCGCTCGAAAGGGCGGCCGGGCTCCACGCCGCGGCCGAGGTCGTGGTTCACCCGCGCCATGCTGCCTGGGCCCAGGAATTCCCCGAGCTTGCGACCCTCGAGGGCCGGTGCGCCATGCTCGCCCAGATTTTCGCCGGTCTGCGCGCCGGCCGCGGTCTCGATCTCAAGGCGGAAAAGATTCTGCTGGCCGTCATCGGCCATCTGCCGCGCGGAAAGATCCTTTTGCACCACCTGTGCGCGGCCCTGCCGGACTATAACCGGCATCTGCTCGATTTCAGGATCTCGCGGCTCCGGGGCACCCCGCTTGGCTGCCGCCGCATCCACAGCCTGCTCGGGGCCGGGGAGGCGGATCTGCCCTGCCGGTTTGCGGGCAATCCCCGTTATCTCCATCCGCTCCTGCATCTGCCGGACTATGACGCTAAGACCCCGCAGCCGGTCGCAGAAAGGGTTGAAAATCTGCGCGACGCCCTGGACCATCTCTGCCAGGCGATCCGGGTGGTCGAGCGGTTCATGCCCAGGGAGGGTTGAGGGCCTATCATCTTGGTTGTAAAGGCGAACAAAGGTAACTATTCAGACCCCTCACCCCCAACCCTCTCCCCGGAGGGGCGAGGGGGAAAACACTACCTTTGTCGGGACATGTCGATTTAAACATGAGTTTTTCTCCCCCATGCCCGACTTGCTTGGAATTGTTTTCTCCCTCGCCCTTTGGGAGAGGGTCGGGGTG
>CAZDYX010000185.1:0-7213 GCA_964509775.1 uncultured Desulfobulbia bacterium
GTCGGAAAATGACCGGTATTGGTTGGAGATAAACGCATCACGGGGATCCTCCCGACTGCTCAAAATCCCCAGGTGGAGATCAGCCGGCAAATCGGTAGGCACATCCTTCATGCTGTGGACCGCGATATCGACCTCTTTCCGCACCAGGGCCTCTTCGATTTCCTTGACAAATAGCCCCTTGCCTCCGACTTGGGCGAGGGGTACATCCAGAATCTTGTCCCCTTTGGTGACAATCTTGACCAGCTCCACTTTAAGCCCCGGATGTTGCGCCTCGATCTGGTCTTTTATCCCACTGCTTTGAGTCCATGCCAAGAGACTTCCTCTCGTTCCGATGCGAATCACCTTTTTCATGTTATGGTACTGTCCTTTAACCGGTTAGTTATTAATGGCAGGTGGAGCAACTCTTACTCGCACATCCCGAACACTTTGACCCGGAACCCGAAGAGGCCATAGATTCGCCGCCCCCCCTTGACCGGAAGGCAAAGGTGGACATCTGTTTTGCAAGATCGTAGCCGCCGCATCGGGGACAAAAGGGATGTTCGTTACGCAGCACCAGGGTCTCAAATTTTTCTCCACATAGGTTACAGATAAAATCATAAAGTGGCATGGTTAAACCTCCATGGGTAGACCTCATGGTTAAGTGATACTTTTTGGAAAAACTTTAATAAGTTAGTATGCTGAGGTACCTTTGTCAATGTTGAAGGTTGACATGGACAGGTCTTGTAATATGATAAAAAATACGGACTAAGGAGGAAATGGAATGAAGAGATTTGTTTTTTTTATGCTGATACTAGCGGTTGGGTTGACTGGCTGTGGATACAACACCATCCAGGTAAACGATGAGGCGGTTATTGCCGCCTGGGCCGATGTCGAGGCCTCCTATCAGCGTCGCGCCGATCTGATCCCTAATCTGGTGGAAACAGTAAAGGCCTATGCCGCTCATGAAAAAGAGACATTGACCGCCGTTACCGAGGCACGGGCCAAGGTTGGAAAGTTGCCTCCCGGCAAAGACCTGATGAATAATCCAGAGGCCTTTTCCCAATTCCAGAACGCCCAGGCCGACCTCGGCTCCGCCCTTTCCCGGCTTTTGGTCGTCGTGGAACGTTATCCGGACCTCAAGGCCAATCAGAATTTTTTGGATCTACAGCATCAACTGGAGGGCACGGAAAATCGTATAAATGTGGCGAGGGTCAGGTACAACGAGGCGGTAAAGATCTTTAACACCTCCATCAGAACATTTCCAAACAATCTGACCAACAGCCTGCTTCTCCACCTTCCCAGAAGGGAACCCTTCAAGGCAGATATTGGGGCAGAAAAGGTCCCGGCCGTAAAGTTTTAATATTGATGATGGTCTTGTAACAAGTCGAGATTTCTCGTTGTTCGTCATTCCGGCGAAAGCCGGAATCCAGTATTTTCAATAAGTTAAGTACACTCTGGACCCCGATTTTCACCGGGGTGACGACTTTTTACGAATGCATCATTGATACATTTTAATGAACAGGAACAAAAAGAGAGCCGCAATGGAAACCACAAGAGTTTCATGCCGAGGGAAAACCCTCTTGCTTTGTCTGCTGGCTCTTTTGGTATGGGTATCGATCGCTTTTTCCCGCGACATTCCTAACTATTATGGGTATGTCAACGATTATGCCAATATGATTTCGCCTCCGACCAAGACATCCCTGGAAAGGGCCTTGCAATCCTTTGACCTTACCGATTCCACCCAGGTGGCGATCCTTACTATTGATTCCCTGGAGGGTGAACCCCTGGAGGATTTCAGCATCCGAACTGTCGACAAATGGAAAATAGGACAAAAAGGCAAGGATAACGGCGTGTTACTCCTGGCCGTTAAACAGGACCGAAAAATCCGGATTGAGGTGGGCCGGGGACTTGAAGGGGTCTTAACCGATCTGCTCGCAGGAAGGATTGTTGATCAGGTCCTGGCGCCGGAGTTTAAGGCGGGCCGGTTCGATAATGGATTTACTGCCGGCGTAAACGCCATCATTTCCGCCACTCGCGGTGAATTCAAGGGCAGTGGAAAAACGCCGGAAACCAGACGGGGTCGAGAACCTTCACCGCTCCTTGCCTATCTGTTGTTCGGGGCCCTTATTGTCGCGTTTCTGGGGAATGTCTCTCGATTAATAGGTGTTCTTTCCGGGGCCTTGTTTCTCCCTTTATTGGTCTTGTTCGCCTTATCTTCGCCAGTGGGCCTGCTCCTGTTGTTGTTCTTGGTTCCGCTTGGCGGGCTTGCCGGCTTATTACTGCCGTTTATTCTCCTTGGCCTCTCCTCAAGGAGAGGGATTTACCCTGGTGGAGGGAGAGGATTCGGCGGTTCCGGTTCCAGTAGTTTTGGCGGATTCGGCGGCGGTGGATTCGGCGGAGGTGGTGCCTCGGGGAGTTGGTAGGAGATCATGAAGGCAGAGACATTTTTTAATGAGGAAGATCAGCAAAAAATCTCGGCTACCATTGGCATGGTCGAAAAAAAGACCGCGGGCGAGGTGGCGGTGATGGTAGTGGACCATAGCGATACCTACCCGGAGGCCCAAATCCTTGCCGGCATCCTCCTCGGGGGATTGATATCCATAGGGATTACGGACCAGTTCTTTCATGATTCACTATGGTCGTTTATTCCCCTGGCGATTTTTTTTGCTGTCCTGTTAGGGAAGGCCACCGGGTATATTCCTCCCTTGAAGCGATTTTTTATCCCTTCATCGAGGCTTGAGGATCAGGTCCGTACCCGGGCTGTGCGTGCCTTTTACGAAAAGGGACTGCACAAGACCAGAGACGGTACCGGTGTCCTTTTTTTTATCTCCTTATTTGAGCACAAGGTTTGGATACTTGCAGACCAGGGTATCTATTCCAGGATTGAAAAGATGCAATTGAGAACATTCGTCCAAGAGATAGCTGTAGCGATAAGCTCGGGGAACACCGCTGATGTCTTGTGCGTTTCCATTCAAAAGGTGGGAGACCTGCTTGCCCGGCATTTCCCCATCAAATCCGACGACCAAAACGAACTCCCAGACCAGGTTTTTATTGGTGAGGGATGAGAAGACAAGCATTTACAAGCAGGTATATTTCATTCTACAAAGGGATATCGTCACCGCATTCAACCTCTCACCTAACGGTTATGTCAACGGTAATATTTAGCTATGGACCAAGTGACGCAAGAAAAATTTTCTATTCTCATCGCGGAAGACAATCTGGTTTCCCGGAAACTTCTTGAAAAAAGCCTGCAAAAGGCCGGCTACCAGGTGAAGTCCACGGAGAATGGCCGCGAGGCCTTTGATGTCCTGAAAAAACATTTTTATCCTATCGTCATCACCGACTGGATGATGCCCGAGATGAACGGCCCGGAGCTATGCAAGGCGATCAGGGCACACGAGTTCCCAGGATATGTCTTTATCGTTCTCCTAACATCCCTGGATTCAAAGGATGATATTATCACCGGCCTGCAGGCCGGGGCGGATGATTATCTGACCAAGCCCTTCAACCAGGCAGAACTTGTGGCCCGGCTTAATACGGGACGGCGAATCTTGGATCTTGAAAGGTCGCTTAGAAATGCCAACGAAGAAATTCGCCTTCTCTCCGTCACTGACCCGCTGACGAAGGTATTCAACCGTGGCTACATCAATAGTCATCTACCGGTCGAGATCAGCCGGGCCTGTCGATACCAGAGGCCTCTTTCCTTGATTATGTGTGACATTGACCACTTTAAAAAAATTAATGATACCTATGGTCATCTGGCAGGGGATTCGGTTCTTATGAACTTTGCCGATATACTGAAAATTAACACCAGGATCAATATTGATTGGTTGGCGCGATACGGGGGAGAAGAATTTTTGATTATCCTTCCCGAGACAGGAGTGAATGGTGCTGAAATTGTAGCCGAGAGATTACGTGGAGCAGTTGCCGATGCGAGCATTCCAATAGCCGATCGAAGCGTCACCATAACCGCAAGCTTTGGGGTGGCGGGATGCAATGCCACACCCTACGGACAACTTACGGCCGATACCCTCATAGGACATGCTGATATGTGCCTTTATCGGGCCAAGAATGAAGGCAGGAACAAGGTGGTTACTGCCACCCCTCTCGAAGAGGGGTTATCTTCGTTGTGATCGCGGTTATAAATTGAAAAACCGCTCTTGGGGCGGGAGAAAGGGTAAAGATCGATGAGAAGGAGGGGCATCGTCTTACACGTCCCAAGAGCGGATCTGTAAAATCCTTTTTAATTCCTCTACTTTTCTACTATAAGCATACACCTCTTGGTTGGCGAGGGCAACATTACGAAAAAGGTTACTGGAGAGGATCTAAAGGCACATTAACCTCTTTCTAGAGTAGTAACCTTGGAGTGTAATCCTCCTATAAGGAGATACACCTCCCTCTCCAGCTACCCTTTATATTATCTTATCAAAATAAGTGAATGCCTTTCAAGGGAATAAATTCAAAACTTAAAAAAACTTGACACCTTGCTAAAAGGCATGGTACACGTTGCAGCGTATTTTGAAGATAAACGAAGGTATGGGGCTATAGCTCAGCTGGGAGAGCGCTTGAATGGCATTCAAGAGGTCAGCGGTTCGATCCCGCTTAGCTCCACCAATACACGCTTTCTATGTGATAAACTTGCCAGGGAGTGCCTAACCGGGTTTTTCCTGCAAAAAAAAAGCCTCTGTTGAGCCGTAACTTGGTCTTCTTCCCACAACAGAGGCTTTTGTTTGTATCCTGTCTATGAGCCCGACTTTCAAAGAAACACCGCCATTACAAGATCTGCCGGGAAAATCGGTGTCATCGGTGTCAGAAGATACCATCCTTAAGATCGCCAAAGAGATTGCGGTCAAATTTATTGAGGTTGGCAGGCTTTCGCCATCGAATTTTGAAGAAACCTTCAAAAATATCTATGATGCGGTCCGCAGTACGGTCCGGTCATAACCCTTACTTGATGTGAATCTCGATCCCACCCTTAATATAATACCTTCGGATGTCCGTCATATCCATCTCATGGGCATTTGCGGGACAGGTATGGCCTCACTGGCAGGGCTTCTTAAAGAGACGGGCGCTACTATTACCGGGTCGGATCATGCCGCCTATCCGCCTATGAGTAATTTTCTCGACCGAATGGGAATCGAGATCTATTTAGGGTATAGTGAGCAAAATCTTTTTCCGAGGCCGGATCTGGTGGTGGTGGGAAATGTTATTACGAGGGCCAACGAAGAGGCGAAAGGCCTTGCCAAGCTCGCCATTCCTTATGCCTCTTTTCCCCAGGCCTTATTTCACTTTTTCCTCCGAAATAAAATCCCGCTTGTCATCACCGGCACCCATGGGAAGACCACCACATCTTCGATACTGGCACATCTTCTTCATCTCGCTGGTCTTGATCCCGGATTTATGATCGGCGGGGTGGTACAAGGTTTTGACCGCAACTCTCATCTTGGCATGGGCCAATATTTTGTAGTGGAGGGGGATGAGTATGATACGGCCTTTTTCGACAAAGGTCCCAAGTTTCTCCATTACCTTCCCGAAATTGCCATCATTACCAGTATTGAGTTTGACCATGCCGATATCTATCAAGATTTCTCCGCCGTAAAGAGCGCCTTCCGAAGGCTTATCAGCTCTATGCCCCGCCATGGACTCCTGGTCGTCTGTCTTGACGACCCTGCGGTGCAAGAGGTCATCAGCGAGGCGCCATGCATGGTGAAGGGTTATGGGCTGGACCCGCACCAGCACTGGTCTCTTTCCGATATCGAGGTGACCGACAAGGGCACCTATTTTACGGCAAGCCATGAAGGCAAATTCTGGGGCCGCTTTAAGAACCGGATACCGGGCCGGCATAATGCCTTAAATGCCCTGGCCACCATTGCGGTAGCCGACCGGCTTGGCCTCACGAAGGAAACCATACAGGAGGGCCTTGCCACCTTTCAGGGGATAAAGAGGCGGCAGGAGGTGCGCGGCATAGTCCGCGGGATTACCGTGATCGACGACTTTGCCCATCATCCTACGGCCGTGCAGGTAACCTTGGACGCCTTACGCGGAGCCTATCCAGGTTGCCGTCTGGTGGCAGTTTTTGAACCCAGGACCAATTCCAGCCGTCGGAACGTGTTTCAGGAGGCCTATGTTACCTCCTTTGATGACGCCCAGTTGGTAATTGTAAAGGAACCTCCTGACCTTGCCAAGATCCCCGAAGGCGAACGATTTTCTTCCCTCAAACTCGTGGCTGACCTCACCCAACGGGGCATCAAAGCCCTTTATTTTCCGACCACAGAAGAGATCATCGACTTTCTTGGCCAAGGGGCGAACCCAGGTGATGTGATTCCCATTCTTTCAAACGGCGGTTTTGATAACATCCATGAACGACTGCTTACCCGCCTTCAGGCATAAAGTAGATTCTTCTAAGGAGGCTGTTTGAAATAAATTTGACAGACCCCCCTAGTACCTTGGAACATTATTTTCTTCGCATGGTTGATTTTGTAGGTTGGGTTAGGCGGTTGTATGCCGTAACCCAACATGATCAAGCTGGCAACATTCAAGGCTGTTGGGTTACGCGATGAAGCCGCTAACCCAACCTACGAAAAGATAAAAGTTACAGTGTACTAGACCCCCAAGAGATATGTATCGGTTATTTGTCGCCATTGATTTACCTGAGGAAACGAGGCAACAGCTTACTGCTATGTGTCATGGGGTGCCGGGAGCAAGATGGGTCCCCGAAGATCAACTCCATCTTTCTCTTCGCTTTATTGGTGAGGTAGACGGCGGTCTGGGGCGAGACATCATAGACGAGCTTGCGACCATCCAGAGTTCTCCCTTCTCCCTCCGCTTGAAAGGCGTAGGGCATTTTCCTCCACGCCAGGAGCCGCGGGTATTGTGGGTGGGAGTAGAACGTAACGATGCCTTGCTCCAGTTAAGAAATAAGGTGGAATACACCCTGGTACGTCTTGGACTGGCCCCAGAGGGCCGCAAATTTTCTCCCCATATAACCCTGGCGAGGCTTAAGGGAACACCCGTTTTCAAGGTGGGCGCCTTTCTGGCCTACAACGGCCTCTATGAGTCATCTTTCTTTGAGGTCTCGGAATTTGTCCTCTATTCAAGTATCCTGAGCCCGAAAGGAGCCCTTTACAACAAAGATGAGATCTTTCCCCTGGGGCCGCCCCCCCCGCTTTTTGCAGTAGATCCTTCGTAATCGTTCAGACCCCTCCCCCCGAAATAAGGTGGTGTTGCAGCAGGA
>CAZDYX010000186.1:0-7213 GCA_964509775.1 uncultured Desulfobulbia bacterium
ACGTTGCAGGTTCCATTAAACTATTAAACTAACTCCGTCCCCTATGGCCGTCCCCTATGGCCACTAAGGCGGCAACGCCAGCAACAACGACCCGCAAGTCCCGGAGTTCCCCGCCTTTGAATTATTTAAGGACGACCCTTATGACCCAAGAAAGACATCTGCACGCACATGGAACCGACGTGCGAAGCGCTTAGCCATCTCTTTGCTTATGGAACGTCCGCCGTTCAGGATGTCCGAGATTCGGCTTTGTGGCGCGCAGTCCGCCAGGTCTTCCTGTCTAAGTCCGTGCTGATCCATAAGAAAGCGCAATATTTCGCGCGGCTCTGCTTCCGGGATCGGGAAATGTTCTTCTTCATACGCCTTCATTTGATCAGCAAGGTAGTGGAGCACATCCGCCAGCGGGTGCGCTTCGTTGTCGCCGATTTCGTCAAGCAGTATATCGACCGTTGCACGAACTTGTGCGTAGTCATCTTCGTTGTGTATCGAAGTTGCGCCTATCAATTCCTTGAACGGCATCCATGCCCGAAGAATCGCTTGCGGCTCGGGTACCGCTTTAATCGCATAGCTCATCGTCCTTTCCTCCGTTTCCAGCCATCGCGGTCGTACAATTGATGAGTGAGGACTGCTCGGATAAACACTTTGTGCCGGTTGTAGTGGATTGCCGCAATCAGCCGATACTTGCCGCCGCCGATATTGAAAACCGTCAGTCCGTCCACATAATCGGCACTGGCGAAGGTTGCCCGCAGGTCGTTGAAGTCTATAAAGACTTTATTTGTCATCGTGCGATACCATGCTTGCAACGGACTCTCTGCATCCGGGTGCTTCGTCCAAAACTCAACAAGGGCGGGCTTCGTTATTACGTGCATGATATTTAATCATATACCATAATGGTATATTGTCAAGTTGCATTTAATGAGGAAGGCCAAGGGGGCGCGCGGTGCTGACTCCGAAGCTGATGATTCTTTTTTTTCTTCACTATCAGCCGGCGATTTTAAAAGACAATGCATATGGCTGCACAGATATGTTTCACAATCCCCCAAATCCCTCAATTCCGCTTTCTATCAATCGTACCGCCGCCAGGCCCTTAAGAAAGTCGTTCCCGGAACTGGGTTGATCAGGCACAGGTATATCCTGCTCTCGTAGTTCCCCTCCTCGATTCTTAGGAAGTTTGTCATCTTAGTCAATTACGTCCCGGAGTTCCCCTCGCCACGACAAGCCGATGCCAATTAAACTATTAAACTAACTCCGTCCCCTATGGCCGTCTATTCGCACGAGCCATATTTACTACCCAAAAACCTTAAAAGGTCCTTTTTGACCACAAAATGACACTTTAAAAGCATTTTTACACACCTTTTTCTTAACTTTGTAACGTAAATTCAGTCAATTAGCATGGTCCGACCCCGGCGGCCGGCGGCGGCGGCCGGCGGCCGGCGGAAACGGTTCTTGCATGGGGATCTTTGCGGACGCCTCCTTGCGGAGCAGGTAGAGTTTTGAGTACCGGCTTTTTCTGATACAAGCGGAAAGGCGGTTGCAAAGATTGAGGGCTGGGCGGCAACGCCAGTAACAACGACCCGCAAGTCCCGGGGTTCTATGGCCTCATCGGCTCTCAAGAAGGCAGTATCTGCGGTTATCGGCGCAATCTAAAAAATAAAGCTGGACTCACCCCAAATCGCTTGCTTAGCGTTTCAATATGGTTACGGGTAAGGCTACGTTCGTTATTCAATATTTTTGAAACAAGCGACTTGCTTCCAATCTCCGGGAGATTAGCCACACCTAATCCATGCTGCTCCATCAGCACCTTCAGAACAGATACACCGCCTTCTAGGTCACTGATACGCCGATTAAACTCAACAAACTCATGAGATGTATTTTCCCAGCGCTCAATCGCTACAGAGAGCACTTCAATTAGTAAACGTTGATTGTCGTAGTCTTCTATCAGTTCATCCATGAGGGCGAGCGCCTGCTCATATTCTTCTTCACTTTTAATATGACCGATGAAGTCTGCTTCGAGAAACAGGTCTCGTGCTTTTTCTTTAATCGCTGCGAATCCCATATCAGTCCACCTCTTTTGCATATCGCTTGCACAGCTTGTAATACTCAGCGTGAGTGACAATGTGCTTAACGTACATGCGATTGTCCCGAAACTCAATAAACGCAATCAACCGCAAGTTATTTCCGCCGATATCAATAACCCACCATTTGTCCTTGTACCGAAAGTTATCCAGTGATGGGAAAACCTTCCTCAGGTTGTCTGGACCACTGAAATCACCAGAACGTAGAACTTTATAGGTACGCTCAATGGCCGCTGCATCATTGGGGTACTTCTTTACGGCGTCATTGAATGGTTTCCGTGATATGACGTGCAATCACCCACCTCTATAGGTTTCCTTTTTGTCAACTATATATTGAAGTAGACATTTTGTCAACTTGAAACCTTGTTTAACGATTTATATGGTCATCCGTCATAACAGATTGTGATCTCAATCGGCGGGCTCTGCACCACAAGTCTTTTCCAGGCGTGGCCGTACACAACTCCCGCCCTTTCTGCCAGCAAGGTTGTCAATCGACGGCAGACTCTTATGCCGACCTCACCCCCGGGTGGACCTTTATCGACACAAATTAAGTAAGGCTTCCCCGGAACTCCATCGAACTCCATCGAACTCCATCCATTAGCGCTTAAATCTGAAACCGAAGTTGACCTCCCAGGACCGCTGCTGCCTTTGCAAGTGTTATCAATGTAATTCCGCTATTGTTTGGATCAAGAAGACGATCAACAACGGGGCGTGAAGTGTGCATTTGCCGAGCTAGTTCCGCCTTACTGACTCCCCGTTCCTTCATCATTTGTTCGATATCCGCTGCCAGTATTTTTTTACTGGCTCGGGCACGTACTTCTGCCAGATCACCGGTTTCCTCAAGAAGTCTTTCCAGTTCATCGATTGGTTCCATGCTGCACCTCATGCATTCGTTTTCTGGCCAATTCCAGAGCTGACCTTGGTATCTTCTGACTTTTCTTCTCGATACCATGCAAAAGAATCATACGGCCATCAATAACGCAGAAGAAAACCCTGAACGCTCTTCCGCAAACAGACGACCGCACCTCATAAAGCCTGCTGCCTAACCCATCAACCAATGGCTTTGAAACCGGCCATCTCCACTGAACCGCTTGAATATCGGCGCCGATTTCCCGCCTCTGCTCCGGGTCAAGCGACAACAGCCATTCTCGTACCGGCTGTCGACCTCTGGACCCATAAAATTCTGCGAGAAGCGATGGTTTGTCCTTTGATTTCAATGTATCTATTTTGATGCATTATTTCAAGAAGATTATCAAGCACAACTTCCCTGATCAGATGGGGCCGTTGCGTGATCCTTAAAAAGACATCTGAGTGCAAGAGGTCATAACGAACCGTATCCGGGAAAAGCCTCTTAAGGATTCAAGAAGTTGGGAAGTTATTGTATTATTTAAGGCCGTCCCCTATGCCGAACGGGTCGGAACGCGTTACGGGTGAGGCCTCGCACCATGCGGGTTCAGGTACCTTTTCCCAATAAGACCGTCGCGATGGTTTTGAAAATGATCCGGAGGTCGAACCAGAATGACTGGTGCTGGATATAATAGAGGTCGTATTGAAGTTTTTCAAATTGTCCTTCGACGGTGCCCGCATAGTCGCCCATGACTTGGGCCCAGCCAGTGATGCCAGGATTTGCTTTGAATCGAAGTCGATAGTGCCGGAATTTCTCATCAAGCATGTCAGCCATCTGCGCACGGATCGGTCGAGGGCCGACAATGCTCATTTCACCTTTCAGCACATTGATAAACTGGGGAATCTCGTCTATACGCGTCTTCCGAAGGATCCTGCCGACTTTTGTTGTGCGAGGGTGAAGGGTCGTTCGTTCAAGCCCAGCCGTTCCTGTTTGAAGAACTCCGGTCCTTTGGATGTCAGCTTTATGGCTATTGCTGCGAGAAGCATGATAGGTGCCGCTAGGACCAAACCGACAGATGCGAAAAGTCCCCTGCATCAACTGACAGGCATCCCACAGACTTCTGCCGTCAGACGTTGCAGGTTCCATTAAACTATTAAACTAACCCCGTTATGGCCCCTTATGGCCGTTTTCTTTTGGCAGAATGTTAATTTAGCAAGCCAGACCCTGATCCCCCATGTATAGCTCGTGCAATATTCTCGCTAGTTGATTCAAGATCATATTGAACACATAACTTATATGCATTTGTAACAAGCCTTTCAGATTGAGCGGGATCAAGAACCACCTTCCTTATGGTTTCAGCCAACTGCTGCACATTGCCAGGTTCTACAAAAATACAGTGCTCTCCATCTTGAAACAATAATGGCAGCGCACCAACTCTAGTCGTAATAACAGGAACGCTATTGATCATGGCTTCGATAATTACCTTTGGCACCCCTTCAGTATAAGAAGGTAAGATAAACAAATCGCTTTTTTGATATAACAACCTTAATTGCTCCCATCCCAGGTGGCCATGCAGCATCGTGCAGGCCTCGAGACTGTTTTCTTTTATATATTTTTCAACTTTATTTTTTAGATAACCATCTCCGACAATATGAAGCTGTATGCCGTACCTGCTATTATTATAAATTTCTTTGAATGCTTCCAATAGCACGAATATACCCTTTGCCTCCGTCAATCTACCTACAAATAAAGCATTTATTACCTGACCATCCTTCAGTTCTCTTATGGCGAAAGCAGGTATTTCCTCTTTTATTACTAGACTGGTAAATCCAAAGATAATATTTGGAAGGTTAAGGTCTAGATATGGATAAGTTGAAATAGTCAAATGATGTCTGATAATGATCCGGTGAAATATTTCATAGAATGATATAATTAATCTTTTTAATAAATTTGTAAAACCTGGACTGAGGTTTCGTGCCGCATGGACCCATGTGCCCTTTACGAAAAGCACAATCCTTTTCCTTCTCAAAACGGCCATCAAATAGATAACTGGTAGAACAGGTGATGGAAACCTAAGAAGACAGGTGTCGCACTCATCAAGGGCAATCCACATCCCCTTAATGTTTGCCCATGCATCGAAAACGAAACGCTTAAAAAAATTTATCGGATCAGAAAAGTAAGGCAGTAAGAAGTAAGTCAGGCACTGATCTTGCTTTATTACATTGATCTTTTTTTGGTTAAGACAGTTCTTGTGGGGCAACACTACACTTACTGAAGAAAACATCTCCGCCTGTTTCTCAAAAAAACGAGAGAAGGAATAATTGTGGTGGATTTCACCATTTCGTGATAGCTCAACGACATTACTATCAAGGATCAATAATCTTTCAGGGTATTTCTTCATGGTTAACTTCTTATAGTTTCAAAGTACTGGGTGTGTGGACAACAACAAATTCTCACAAAAATTTCCGGGGATTTCGGACATGGTAGGACTTATATGAAGACAAAAGGCGGCATATCTTCTTAAACGTTGCGAAATTGTCCAGAAGAATATGCATGCATGTCGGACAGCGATGCCATTCCTTCCAATTTTGTTTTCCACATCCACTGTAAAGAGGTCATACCTTTAATAAGTGTGTTTCTTTAGTCCACCTTTCTTAACAAAAAAACCCTAATTTAGATTGGAGCTAACATGGCAATTTACGGATGAATATCGGTATGGTCGGTCTGGGCAAGACATGGCAACATTCTCGAAAATCTTTTTTGCTTTCTGAGTAGTGGTATCCTAAAATGCCATAAGGCATCAGGCCATGCGCAGATATGGATTATGCTGTTGTTTCTCATTGAGTATATTTTTCCCGTTCATCGTATGATGAATTAAATATAGAGAAAATGCCATTTCTATAGGAAGAACTTCGACAAAAAAACCTTGATAAAATATTAGCTCTACAATAGCACCCATTAATCCTGCGATAGCGCATGGGCATAGGGGGCTTTTATGTATGTTTTTTAAAAGTCCTATAATTAAATAAATATATATCAGCAAATTTCCTGTAAATTGTATTATTCCGCCAGATACAAATTGAAAAAGAAAGTTATTGTGCAACACATTGTGCTGAAAATAATTTTGTTGAAAATAGTCATGGCCACATCCAATGAGCCAATTTTTTGCTATTATTTCAAAGGAAACTGCCCATTGGTCAAATCTTATAAATACATTGTTGTAGTATACACTGGTTCCGGCAAAAATATTGAAAACAAAATTGCCAGCGGTGATGATGAATATTAATGCTGAAGAAATTAATATCATCATTAAAGGTATGTTCCTCGACCATGATGTTACAAAATACGTTGCCAAGCAAACCGTCAGTGCTAGCCAGCCGCTTCTTGATTGTGAAATGAGCAACGTCGCGAATAGTGTCAAAATCAATATGCCAACTGGTATATATTTTTTTTTAAAAATTTTGATTTTACCCAGACAGTTTGCCAGGATAAATGGGATTGCAAATGTCATGATGATGCCAAATTCGCCATCACTCATGGGAATTCCTACGGATTTTGCAAACGGTATGGTCATTCCACCGACGGATCTAGCGGCACGGAGCTTTCCTATGCCAAAGATTGAAGATATAATTGCAATGACTGCCAACATATTTATTGAAAAAAAAGTTACCCGCATGATGGAAATAAGTTTATTGGTGTCATATATCGAAATAAAAATTATTATTGTAAATAAATAGGTTATTAGATGTGCTGAAACATATTTTATTTCAGTATTGAAGTCGCCAAAAATGAGCCAATAGATGTCAACTAGCAACATAGACAAGAAAATAAATATAACAGGTGATATTTGAACAATTTTTTCTATGTTTCTCCCCATGCTATTTGCAGCTATTGCGCTAAGTGGTGTTGTGATAAGTAACAATAGTGCAATCACTGTAACTGGTGGAACTCCTGCGATTGAAAAATATTCGGGCATTGGCCAGAGTGGTGCTGTGAATACGAAGACATATACCCATAATTCTTGCAGTCTTGCCAAAACTGCAATCGGAAATGACATTGACACGCAGGCCCATTCGGCAACCCTGTCGATTACTAATGGGATGGAAATTCTCATGGTATGTACCGCAATAGGAAGGGAGTTTCGGGGAGATGTTTTTTGCCCCCGGCCAGCACATTGTTTAGAGTAAGGTGTGCTAAGTCAGTTGCGTGCGCTAACGGAGGGCTTGTCAACGCCTGTGCGCCATTTCGCAGTTGAGCTATTGTATTTTTTCCAGGATCATTTTTGGAGTTTTCG
>CAZDYX010000187.1:0-6932 GCA_964509775.1 uncultured Desulfobulbia bacterium
CCGAATATTTACTTCAGGGATGCCATTTCCCTTTCCCGATCGGAAACTTAAGGCATGCCGCAAGCAGCCGCAAAAACTCCGAACGTTGGATTTCCCGGGCACCAAGGCTTCTAAGATGTTTGGTGGTTACCTGGCAATCAATGAGTTCAAATCCCCGGGCGAGCAAAACCTCAACGAGTTTTGCCATGGCCACCTTGGAGGCGTTAGGGACGCGGTGGAACATGGACTCCCCGAAAAAAGCACGTCCGAGGGAGACGCCATAGAGCCCGCCGACGAGCTTATTGTCCAGCCAGGTCTCCACCGAATGGGCATATCCCAATTCATGAAGTTCGCAATAGGCCTCGATCATCTCGGGGACGATCCAGGTACCTTCCTTTCTTTCATGATGGACCTGGGCACACGACTGGATCACCAAGCTAAAGGCCTGATCCAAGGTGACATGAAACTCCTTTTTTTTGCATAGGCGATCAAGTCGTTTTGAGAGGTGGAACTCCTGGGGGAAGAGAATAAGACGCGGGTCAGGTGACCACCAGAGGATGGGCAGCCCCTCACTATACCAGGGAAAGATGCCCATGGAGTAAGCAAGAAGAAGCCGATCCGGGAAAAGATCGCCGTCTACGGCAAGAAGCCCGTCTGCGTCGGCATATTCAGGGGAAGGAAACCAGAGTGCATCGCCAAGTCGAAAAACAGACATTTTTTATTATCGTAAAGTAACTACTCAGGAGTCAGAATTCTTGCTTCCGATACCTGAGTAATTACATCGTAAGTCTGATTTTTTTACATTCCCTCTCCGCATTCCTCATGCAAACGGCTGCATCACCCAGACCCCGCAGGGGCAGGTATCACTGCAGAAGCCGCAGGCGATACACTTTTCATCGTCTGCGATGTATTCGTATTCCTCGCCGGTTAGATCACGGCGGGAGATGGCGTTGGTGGGGCAGATCGTCTCGCAGAGATGACAGTCCCGGCATCTGCCGCAGCTTAAACACCGATCGGCCTCGGCCTCCGGGGACTCTCCCTTGGTCGGACAAGGTGGAAAATGTTCCAGGGTCAGCCGTCGCGGATCAATGACCGGCTGGTCAAAGGGATGCCACTCTTCCCCTCGCAGGACGCTCCTTATACAATCAGCCGCCCTTTTGCCCGCGCCTATGGCATTGGTGGCAAGTCCCGGCCGCTCCACATCGCCCACGGCAAAGATTTGGGTGTCTGTGGTATGGCAGGCGCTGTCGGTCTTGACCCATCTGCCGCCGGCAACCGAGATGCATTCGACCGTCTCCGGCAGAAAGTCCAGGGCCGGCACATCGCCGATGGAAATTATCACGGTCTGGGCCGGGATCGTCTCTCCGGTGTTCAGGACCAATCCCTTCTCGGTCACGGCCTTGGTCGTCACCGGCCAACGGAAGGTGGCGCCCAGGGCCTCGGCCGCGGCCCGTTCCTTGCCAAAGGATAGGGGCTTCTGGATGTCTACCATGGTCACCTGCTCTGCCCCCAGCCGATACGCCTCGCAGGCGACATCACAGCCCACGTTGCCGGCCCCGATGATCACCACCTGTTTGCCGACCAAGGGTGGGTTAACGCCTTTGGCCGCCTTCAGAAAATCAAGGGCAGTCCGGACCCGTTCCGAGCCGGGAAACTCTATCCGCCGCGGGACATGGGTGCCCACGGCAATGATCACATAATCATATTCCTCTTTGAGCGCCATAAGCTTATCCCGGGTCATGGTGATCCCAAAGGACACTTCGATATTGGGCATGTCCAGGAACCGTGCCACCTCAGCCTCCCATATTGCCCGGGGTAAGCGGTCCCAAGGGATGACCTGGGCGAGTTTCCCTCCCAGTTTCTCCCCTTGTTCAAAAATATGGGTGACAATTCCGGCCTGGGCCAGTTGCCAGGCAGCGCTCATACCGGCCGGCCCGCCGCCGACGATGGCGACCTTCCTGCCGATGGAAGGCAACGACTCCGGCGGCGGCACGTCCCGGACCGCCCGGCCAAGCACGGTAGCGTCGATCCCCATATCTATATTTTGCCGGGAGCAATTTTCCTCGCAGAGATGGGGGCATATGGAACCGCACACCGAGGCCGGAAAGGGGGTGTATTTCAGGGTCATTTTATAGGCATCGCCGGTTTTTCCTTCGCGGATCAGGCGCAGGCGGTCCACCGTCGGGATATGGATGGGACAATAAAAGGTGCAGGGGGCTGCCGACTTCCGGTTCGCCCAGAATGGTCTGCGGCGGCGGAGATCGCCACTGTTGATAAGGCCGATGGGACTCCGGTCAAGGCCGGGGGCAAGGTCGCGCAAGGGATCCCCTCGAAATGCCGGCTCCCAGATCCGGGACCGGAACTCCTGCATGGACATCGGGCCGATCAACATCATGGCCCGTTCCTGCGGCGTAATGGCCATCAGCATCTTCCAGTCTTCCCGCCTCGAGAGCACGGCAAATAAATCCGGCCGCTCAATGGCAGCCAGAAACTCAGGTAACCGGCTGATCAGCCACTGCCACTGCCGGTCATCCGGCATGATCTCCCGCACACTGTTTTTTGAATAAGTATTGTCGGTAGGTCCCCTAAAGTAGATCCAGCCGCCCACCATGCCCACGCACGGCCGGTAGCCCAGGACGTTGTTTGCGTTTTTGGGCTCTATGCCGCAGACCACCCCGATCCCGCCGCAATTGAACTCGGCAAAGGTATCTCCCACCGAGCCCAACACCCAGAGCTCAGGCCGGGTTTGTTCCGGGTTCCACTTACTCATGGTGAGACCCCGGGAGCCGATGGAGCCGCGGATCATCACCCGTCCCTGGGCCATGGCATTGCACACGCCGTTGGTCGCATCGCCTAACACAATAATATCGGCCCCGATATTAAGATAGCCGACATCATCCGAGGCCTGGCCCTCGCAGACAATAGTGGTCCCGGGTTGGCCCATACAGCCCAGCCGTTGGCCTACCGGCCCGTTCACCCGCACCTTGATCGATTCCCCGGTCCGGCGCAGGCGGCCGCCGACATTGTGCTGGCCGAAAGTCTCGAGGACCAGGTGTCCGGATGAGGCGATCGCCTTCTGGACCATCGCATCGAAGTCTTTTGAGCTGATGCGCTGTCCCGCTATGTTTTTTCCCTTTATTACCATGGAACTCTCAGAATTGCCGTTCACTGCTTGCTCCTTATTAACAACAGGTATGCCGCATTGGCAGGCCTGCAATTTTATACGCCTGATTAAAACCTCCTGGAAAAAGCTCGGAAAAATATTTTGCCCTCCCTTTTTCCTCACCAAATATTTCAGCGAAGGCCTTTGTCATCATGCGACCTCCTGGATGATCATCATGCTTTTCGAAATAAATATGAAGATATTCAACAACTTTAAGGTGGTCGGGAGAAAGTGTTATTTTTTCCTGAGTAGCTAGCCAGTCCCGTATTTTCGGGTTCCATTGGAACATATCGATCAAGTATCCCTTATGGTCCAATTCGTACCTGATACCATCCAATTCCATGAAATCAGCCATTGATTCCTCTTCTGTAATGTCCTCTTCTTAATAGGAACCAGTTATTTTTGTAACTACTCAGGTTGGTTAGGTTGTTTAGACTGTAGTCTGTTAGGACTGCGCAAAGAACAAATCAAGGACCCTCCCCCCTATCCACCTAAACACCTACAGACTATCCACCTGAGTAGTTACTTATTTTTTATGGAAAACCGTCAACTAACAAATATACCGGATCTTCAACCGTTCGGCTGCGGCCTGGTCATTTATTCCCAGGGCGTCCGACATGCCGATGGGCAGGCTCTGGGAGCGTCCCAGGGGGGCCATGATCTTTTTCATCTCGGTCCTGATCATCATAAAGGTATCCACAACGCGCTGGGCCACCTGATCCGGGTCCAATCTCCGGTAGAGTTTGGGGTTCTGGCTGGTGATGCCCTTGGGACAGAGCCCGAGATTGCAGACATTGCAGCGGTTCCGTTCACTGCCAAGACAGCCGGCCGCGCTCTGCATGATATATTTGCCCATATGGACCCCGCTTGCCCCCAGCATGATCAGGGCCATGCCGTTCTGGGTCACGTTGCCGTTCTTCCCGATGCCGCCCGCCGCAAACAGGGGAATCTCGTTCTGTTTGCCCTGGGCCACGAGGTCTAGATAGCACTCCCGCAGGTTCGAGGCGATGGGGTGGCCCATGGAATCCATGCTCACGTTGTAGGCCGCTCCGGTGCCGCCGTCCACACCGTCAATCAAAAGCCCTGCCGCATAGGGATTACGGACCAGGTTGTTTAAGACCGATTTTGCCGAGGTGGAGGCCGAGATCTTGGGATAGACCGGCACCCGGAAGCCCCAGGCCATGGACATGGTCTGGATCATCTTCATGACGCTCTCCTCGATGGAATAAAGCGTCTGATGCACGGGCGGTGACGGCAGATCCACCCCTTCCGGAACGCCCCGGAGCCGGGCGATGAGGTTGCTCACCTTAAACCACATGAGCAGGCCGCCGTCCCCGGGTTTTGCGCCCTGGCCATATTTGATCTCGATTGCGGCCGGGTCGCACTGCATCGCCGGGATGGCCCTGATGATCTCATCCCAGCCGAAATAGCCCGAGGCGATCTGGAGGATTATATATTTAAGAAACCGGCTCTTTAACACCCAGGGCGGACAGCCGCCCTCGCCGATCGCCATGACCACCGGAATGCCCATGACCTCATTTAGATAAGCCACCCCCTGTAAAAGGCCGAGCCACATGTTGGGTGAGAGGGCCCCAAAGGACATGGAGGCGATGATAAAGGGAAAGATCTCCCGGGTGGGCGGTATCCATTCCCCCTTGGTAAGCCTCTTAAGATACTCCTCAGGCGAGAGTATACGGCCCAGGATGGTATTCAGTTGAAACTCATGCCGGCCCGCATCCAGGGCCGGGTCAGTGAGCATGGAGATCCTCGTAAATATAATCCGGTCAAGCAAGCTCTCCGAAACATTTCGGCGACCGCCCCGCTTCCAGGCCTCACCATGCTGATTGCGCAAAAACCGCACGCGGTCGTCATTGGGATTGGGGCTAGGCCCTATGGCCTCGTTGGGACAGACCATGGCGCACATGCCGCAGCCGATGCAACGCTTGTCCATCTCCACCCGCTGGCGGATTCCCACAAAGGTCTGATAGGTGCTGCCCCGGACCTTTTTCATGATATCGAGATTGGGAATGCGGACCCGGCGAAAGGTCAGGTAGATGGCCTCGGTGGGACACACGGATGTGCAGCGGCCGCAGAGGGTGCATCTGTCCTCCCGATGATGAATGACCCATTGCAGGTCATGGTAGGTCAGGCTGTTTGGTGTACAGGGAATGGATCGAATTGCGACCATATCATATACTCCTTGCGGTCAGGGGGTATGACCACGGTATTTTCACGCATGGGTTGAAAGTCAAGGGACCGGTCCCGGTCCGGGATCAACGCGTCCACGCCGCACATCTCCGAGGCGATGGCCCATTCACCGGGCCTGCCGCCGACGGTTGCGGGACGCAGTTTTTTGTGGTCCATGACCACGAGACAGGTTTCATCCGATAAGGATCCCATCACACAATTCGGACCATCAATGATGAGTCGGCGGCAGACGTTTCGTAGGCCCTTAAGATATTCGCCCTGGGCATGCCGATCAAGTTCCTCGGTCTTAAGCGGGGTAATGACATGCTTATAGGCGGGAAGGGGCAGTTTGAGTTCCCGGATCACGTAGTGCAGGATATGGGTAAAGACCTCGCTGTCGCTTGCATAACCCATGTATCCGGGATTCCTGCCGTATAGCCATTCCTTGATGGGCACAAAGGCGGTATTTTCCCCGTTGGTCATGGTGGCGATGCCCTGAATGAAAAAGGGATGGCAGGCATAGAGATTGATGCCGTAGTTGGTGTTCTGCCGGCCCTGGGCCATGACCACCCGGGCCCTGATCCGGTCATCATCAAGGCCAAGGGCCAGTCCCACCTCAAGGGGCCAACCGACCTCCTTTATCACAACCACGTCCGGCCAGAAGGAAAACACGGTGAGATCCCCGTTGTTTTCCTCTCCGTCCCGACGCAAGGCAAGGCGGAGATGCATAAATTCCTGTTCTATTCGTTCGCGATCAAAAAGACTCCAGGAATCCGGCATTTTGTAGACCCGGACAAAATACTTGTACCGGTCCTTGGCCTCGATACGGGAAAGGTCCAGTCTGAATTCTTGATTGTATTTTTTGGTGAATCCCTTTTTATCCATAAAGATATTCAACCGCCGCATGGCCTCTTCGCTATGGGCGATGCCGGAAAGGATCGGATCACTGGCATTGTAGTTAAAATCGCTGAATTGTAACCCCCGCAGCAGAAGACCGAGCCCGCTGCCGTCATATCCCTCCTGCATGGCCTCCATGGCCGTAAGCACACTAAAAGGGCCAAACGGCTGGCTGGCAGTCTTTAACGCTAGACGACACATGATGTTCTTCCTTTTTGTCTTTAACCGGACAACACTTGATTTTTTTGTCAATAAACAATTTTTTTTGAACATGGGAATGACATGAAATCATGACCGTTCGACTCCTTCTTTCTTCATCCTCAAGTCACAAACGGAATTCCTCTTCCCCCCGCGGTGCCTTGCGGGTCCGCAATGCCGTCGTGGGAAGGGACGGAAGGCAGGCGAGGAACTCCAGGTATTGGTCTATTGTCATGGATTCCGACCGCAGACGTCGAAGTGCCTCGGTATCGTGTCTCGTGGTCGGCAGATCCTTGTCAAGAGTTGTCAGTGTCGCGGTATTTTCGGATGGCATGATAGTGCTCCTCGATCCCGTGTCGTTTAAAATACCCGTGAATTTCCTCTTCGTTTATACCCGGCAGACCGAGTAAGAACTGGATATCGGCCAGTTCCTGCAAGGTACGGCTCGGGTCGTTCTTCATTGCCAGGATTTTCATGGCCGCAAGATGTTCCGGACGCGGTACGGGAA
>CAZDYX010000187.1:6956-7209 GCA_964509775.1 uncultured Desulfobulbia bacterium
TGCAAAAAGGCTGATGCTGGTATCATCGCGCACATAAATGATATCCACGCGGCCCAGGGCATTATCGCTGTGTAGGTGATTGGAATAGCCGGATGATGCATAAAGGGTTTTATAGCCCAACGACTCCAGATAAAGGATCAGCCTTTCCCGACAGACGGCGTCCACTACAAAATCGAGATCGCCCGTGGCCCGACTGAGCCCATAGGCATGAAGGCCAAAAGCGCCCACCATGGCGAAGGAACACCCTTCCCCC
>CAZDYX010000188.1:0-2717 GCA_964509775.1 uncultured Desulfobulbia bacterium
GGTTATTCCCCCTATCCACCTAAACACCTACAGACTATCCACCTGAGTAGTTACCCTAAATCAAGTGATTGCTCAGTTGCCTTTGCTACGGGGCAGGAGCGGAAAAGCCCGGTGATGGTTCCGGCCTTCCAAAGGTTTGTTCCGGAGAATGGTTGCGTCCGTTCAGGGCAGGGTTCCATACTGCAGCATGGGCAGCAGGATGTATTGCAGGGGTCCACGTGGAGCATTACATCCCCCTCTTCGTCCAGGGTGACCAAAAGGGATTTGGCCATTTCCTCCTGGACCTGATGGACCCGGTGCAGGGGCCAGTAGTGCGGAAGATTAATATGCAGATCCACATGGATGGAATTTCCTGACCGGATGGCCCGCAGTTTATGGGGACAGAGATGATCGTAATCCCGCATCGAGTGCAGTGCCTCGACAATACGGGCAAGAAGATGCGGGTCAGCCTCGTTCATAAGGTTTTTTACCGCCGTGCGGACCAGGGATATTCCCGGGATGAGGATGTTTAAGGCGACGATACAGGCCATAAGCGGATCGAGCCAGGCCCAGTCGGTAATGAGTACGAGGATGAGGCCGAAGACGACGCCGGCACTGGTGAAGAAATCCGTCATGAGATGCCTGCCGTTGGCCTGGATGGCATCGGACTTAAAAATACGGCCCAGCCTGATAAGATAGCGGCCAAGCAGGAGATTGACCACGCTTGCCCCGCAGATCAGGATGATGCCGGTGTCGAGGCTTTTGGGCAGGGAGGTGACAAAAAAATGGGGCAGGGCCTCGATCAGGATCATAAGCCCGGCCAAGGAGATGAATCCTCCCTCCAGTCCGGCCGCAAACGAATCTATCTTGCCGTGGCCATAGGGATGTGATTCATCGGCAGGGGCGGTGCTGATCCGTACCGTAAAGATCAGAAACAAACCGGCCGCCAGATTGATGATGGATTCCAGGGCATCCGAGAGTATGGCCTTGGACCCGGTAAGAAAATAGGCCCAAAATTTGATCACCAGGAGGACGATGGTGATCATAAGGGCAATTACGGCTGCCCGGCGGGTAGGATTGGGGGTTGACATGTTCCGGCGCGACTCTTGTGGTTACTTGGAAGGTTGTTTAGTCTGTAGTCTGTTAGGGGCAGAGCAACGAACGTATCAGACACGAAACAGAGGGCATCAGCAAGTTCAAATGCTCTGAACTTAGCGTAATTTCGAATTTTTCTTCTTTCCTATTCACCTTAACACCTACAGACTATCAACCTGAGTAGTTACGAAATTTATCACTTTACGAACGGACCCCACCACTTTATGCTACGTTCCTTCGCATTGCAAGAGAGAAGGGCGAGACAGAAGACAGAGAACAGAAGACAGAGGAGCCTCTTGCAAAAGTCGTGATAAATGTATTTTCCGTCATGCCGGAGTTTTTTTATCCGGCATCCAGACGTTTTATCACGTCGGAAGAACTGGATTCCGGCTCAACACACTGCCGGAATGACGTATTTCATGGCCATGCTGGTACCAAGAGAACGGTTACACGACTTTTGCAAGAGGCTTAGAGGACAGAAATTAAAGATCAGGGGCGTTTTTTATGAACGAGGCGGGATTAAGGGAATTGCTCGGCCGACTACAGGCCGGAGAGCTTGATGTCGAGACGGCCATGGCCCGGCTCAAACACTGGCCGACAGAGATCATCGAAGGTGCCCGGTTGGACCATCATCGGTTGATGCGCACCGGGGTTCCGGAGGTGGTGTTCGGAGAAAACAAGAGCGTCGAGCAACTGGTGGAGATTATGGGGCACATGATGTCGCAGGCCGGTATTGCCATGGCCACTCGGGTATCGTTGGAAAAGGCCGAGGCCGTTTGCCTGAAGGTCCCGGAACTATCATACCAGCCGATTGCCAGGATGCTGACCGGCGGCAATGTCTTGTTGAAAGAAAAGGGCAGGGGGGTCATTGTCGTACTTACCGCCGGTACCTCGGATATCCCGGTGGGGGAGGAGGCGGCGCTCACGGCCCAATTTCTTGGCAATCAGGTGGAAAGGGTCTATGACGTGGGGGTGGCCGGCATCCATCGGTTGTATTCCCAGCTCGAGCTTCTTGCCGCGGCCACGGTACTAATTGTTGTCGCCGGCATGGAAGGAGCACTTCCCAGCGTGGTGGGTGGTCTGGTGGATAAACCGGTCATTGCCGTTCCCACCAGCGTGGGCTATGGCACGGGCTGGGGTGGCTTTGCCGCCTTGCTCGGCATGCTGAACAGTTGTACTCCCGGGGTGGCAGTGGTCAATATCGATAACGGCTTCGGTGCCGGTTGCATTGCCTCGGCCATCAATCGGGGGTGAGGGTGACCGTAAATACGCATGAGTCAAACATTGGATAGGTCGGAAAACCGGCCAGGCAGCGTGGCCGAGTATCTTGCGGCCTTAAAGAATTCTCCGCGGTTCGGCCGGCTGGTGGTCTTTCATCAGGAAAGCGCAGCCGAGGAGGGGAGGTATGCGGCGCCGGCCCGGCCATGGCCGGGGGAGATTGAAAGAGTCCTTAAGAAAGCGGGGGTCGCCTCCCTCTATACCCACCAGTGCCAGGCCACGGACCTGTTGCGGGCGGGGAAGGGGGTCATCGTGGCCACGCCTACCGCCAGTGGTAAGACCCTTATCTACAACCTGCCGGTTTTGGAACGGATTCTTTCCCGGTCTTCCGGCAGGGCTCTCTATCTTTTCCCCTTGAAGGCCCT
>CAZDYX010000188.1:2727-7204 GCA_964509775.1 uncultured Desulfobulbia bacterium
CTGGCGGCCGGGTTGACCGGCGGGCCTCATATCCGGGCCATGATCTACGACGGCGATACCACGGCCTATCAGCGTCGGAAAATCAGGGAAAATCCCCCTGATATCCTCATCACCAATCCGGAGATGCTCCATCTTTCGTTCCTTCCCTATCACCGGAACTGGCGGGCGTTTTTTTCAGAACTCTACTTTGTGGTCCTGGATGAGGTCCATACCTACCGGGGGGTGTTCGGCTCCCATATGTCCTGGGTGATAAGGCGGCTGCAACGGATCTGCCGTCTCTATGGAACCGAGCCCGTGTTTCTTCTTTCTTCGGCCACCATCGCCAATCCGGAGGAGTTGGCGAGGAATCTCGTGGGCACGGATCTTTCGGTTATCACCGAGACCGGTGCTCCCCGAGGAAAACGTCATGTCCTGTTGCTAAATCCCGAGGAGAGCGCCGCCAATACCGCATGCCAGCTTCTGGAGGCTGCCTTGAAGCGGGACCTGCGCACCATAGTCTATACCCAGTCGCGCAAGGTCACCGAACTCATTTCCGTCTGGACCGGCCGTAGGATGGGGCAAATGAGCCATAAATTGAGTTCCTACCGGGCCGGCTATCTTCCCGAGGAACGGCGAGACATCGAGACCCGCCTTGCAAACGGCGATCTCCTAGGAGTGGTCTCCACCAGCGCCCTTGAACTTGGAATCGATATCGGCGGGCTCGAGATCTGTATCCTCGTCGGCTATCCGGGCAGCATGATGGCCACCTGGCAGCGGGGCGGCCGGGTAGGGCGGGGATTTGAGGAGTCGCTTGTTATCCTTATTGCCCAGGAAGACGCCCTGGATCAGTATTTCATGCGCCATCCCCAGGATTTTTTCCAGCGGCAGGTGGAGGCGGCGGTGCTCAATCCAAAAAACCGGGTGATCGCCAAAAAACACCTTATCTGTGCCGTGGCCGAGGAACCCTTGGCAGCAGACGATCCCATGCTTGTTGACAAGGCGACGCAGGAGGCGGTGGAGGAACTGGCCGCGAGCGGCTCCCTGCTTCTTGGGGCTGACGGCAGGGAGTGGTTCGGGGTCCGGAAATATCCCCATCAAGAGCTTGACCTGCGAGGGGCGGGCTCATCGTATACTATTTGCCTGGACAATGAGGAGGAGCAACTTCTCGGCACCATCGACGGGGTCAGGTGCTTTACCGAAGGCCATCCCGGCGCTGTCTATCTTCACCGTGGTCAGACGTATCTGGTGACGGCCCTGGACATAGAAGGCCGGAAGATCCTGGTTAAGGACAGGACAGTGAACTATTTTACCAGAAGTCTGGGCCATAAGAACACCGAGATCCTGGAGACCCTGGAGAGCAAGACGTTATATAATTTTCGCGTCTCCTTCGGTCACTTACGGGTTACGGAGATGGTCACGGGGTTTCAGCGGCGCATTGTCGGCAGCCAGAGGCTCATTGCCACAGAATCCCTTGATCTCCCGCCCCAGGTTTTTGAGACCGAGGGGCTCTGGCTTGAGATCCCCAGGGGGGTGCAGGAGGCAGTCGAAAAGGAGAAGTTTCATTTCATGGGTGGGATCCACGCCCTTGAACATGCTGCCATCGGCATCATGCCCCTTATTGTTCTCTGCGACCGAAGTGATGTGGGCGGTATTTCACAACCCTTTCATCCCCAATTGGCCGGGGCCGCGATTTTTATCTATGATGGGTATGCCGGCGGCGTGGGCTTGAGCCGCAAGGCCTTTGAGCGGATCGAGGAGCTTGTCCGGCTGACCTGGGAGGTGGTGCACTCTTGCCCGTGTGAGCTTGGTTGCCCTTCGTGTGTGCATTCCCCGCGGTGCGGCGCGGGGAACCGGCCCATTGATAAAGAGGCGGCCATGCGGGTTCTGGACGGTATTTTACAAAAAGAAGCTCAGACCGCCACCTGGAAACCCGTGCCCCACCCCTTCATTGCCAAACCCCACACCCCTGCCTTGGCGCCGAAGAGATTCGGCGTCATTGACCTCGAGACAAAACGTTCTGCCGCGGAGGTGGGGGGATGGCACCGGGCTGAGCGCATGGGGATAAGTGTGGCGGTGCTGTATGATTCAGAGAAGGAGGACTATCTTGTTTTCCGTGAACACGAGATTCCCGCCTTGATCGAACGCGTAAAGCGCCTGGATCTTCTGGTGGGGTTCAATATCAAGCGGTTTGACAATCAGGTCCTGTCCGCCTATACCACCTTTGATCTCACAAAACTTCCCTGCCTGGACATCCTTGAGGAGGTCGAAAAACAACTGGGGTATCGTCTCAGTCTGGATCATCTGGCTACTCATACCTTAAGTCTTCAAAAAAGCGGCAATGGTCTTCAGGCCCTGGCCTGGTTTAAGGAGGGGAGTTTTGACAAGATTATCGAATATTGCAAAAAGGACGTGGAGATAACCCGGGATCTCTTCCTCTACGGGTTAAACAACCATTATCTCCTCTTTAAAAACAAGGCCGGCGCCCTGGTCCGTCTGCCGGCAAGATGGTGAAAGGGGAGGGAGAAGGATCGGGAGAGGGGGGGGTGGGAGACGCGGGGTGTGGGGAAAATCGGGTCGCGAGAATCCCAACGGGATTCCGTCTCTCAGCCCAGGGTTGGCGCCAAAGGCGCCAACCCTGGGTAACATGCCCCCCCGAATCCAACCCCAACGGGGTTGTGTCCCTTTTCGTAATTCGTGCTCCCATCCGGACACAACCCCGTTGGGGTAGATGGTTGGCTCGATTGATATCCCAAGGTAGGCGCGGTGCGCCAACCTTGGGCTTTGTTACAAAACCGCGTTGCGGTTTGACGGTGAATATCGTAATGGGCACTAGCCGAAACCATGATCAAGACCCATTTTTTTATTTCACCGTGAAGGTCATTTGTTTGCTGTCCTTGGCCGTATCCGACTGCACGATGCTGTTCACCGTGTAGGTTCCCTTGACTGCGTTGGTAGGCAGCTTAAGAGGGAGTACAGATGAATAGGTGCCGTCGGTACGGACTATCTGCACCTGGGGATTGCCGACAATCACCCCATTTTGGGTGATCTCCCGGATTTCAGTTATGTTGGTCTGGGTGTTAGGATTGGTGTTTAAAATGGCATAGGTCATTTTCATCTCCACCACATCCCCCGGATGTACGGTTTGGGGTGAACACGATACCGACTCCAGGGTCACCACGGGTCCGTATGACTGCTGGTAATTGTAGGTCTGCGCCGTTTCGCTCGCCGTCTTTTTCTGGTCATAGGCATAGTTGCCGATGGCGCCACCGATCAAGGCCCCGACCAGACCGCCGATCACCGCACCTTTGGTACTCTTACTGATCAGTGCGCCGGCAACCGCACCTGTCGCAGCCCCCAGACCAGCCCCGGTTGCTGCACCCTGATGTTCCTGAATGGTTTCACATCCCGCAATCATCAGGGTGAAGGTTAGGATTAACATACCTGCCATGAGTTTTCGTACCATGTTTTCCTCCTTTTTTTTGATTTTTTAGGCTCTTCGCGGATTAGCGGGAAACTACCTTGAGATACGTCCAACTTTTTGGAATTGGTGCGTATAACGCACCCTACGAAATTGGAGAATACATGCTGGTTAGCTGTGACTCGATGCCTTTGTAGGGTGCGCTATGCGCACCATTCGTTTGCCATCTTCCCACTAATCCGCGATGAGCCATTTTTTATTTATAGCTCGGCCAGACAAGGGGTGCCTGGATCCAACCAGAGGTCCCGTTGACGTGTTTGACATTCACCCATTCACCTTTCTGGCCTAGATAAGAAAGGATCACCCCGTATTTTGCGGTTGCCACTATTTCATTGTTTGGGCCGGGTCCACCCCGGATATTAGCGACATCGGCCTTCACAATGACATTTTTCTTGTCGACAAGAAGGGCGTTGCTTATCCAGCCCTTATCCCCTTCAAAATCCGCTATTTGCGCCCATTCGCCCTGCCGTTTGACCACCTGCAGGGGATAGCCTTCGAAGACCTCCCATAAGACCTCAAAGTTGGCTCCAGGGCCGGAACGGATATTGATCTTATCCTTTTGTACCACCCGATATTCTGTTGCCTCGGCGAAACCGGAGAGGCCTGAAAAGGTTATTAATAGGGCCGCAAAAACAACGCTTACCAGGGAAAAAAAATCTTTTTTTATCATTATCCTCACCCATCGAGTGTGTTGACATTGAATTGCCAGTTTGCTTTTTAATTCAGTACCAAGTCTAATAGTTATAGATCTTGATTTCAAGCTCGGGCCCAAAAAAATGTCAGGACTGGAATGCTATCCCTTCTCAAGCTCATAAGTTCTTGACCCTTGATACAGAACGAACTATTCTAAAATTCAAGGCCGGTAATTCCTGCCAAAGACGGCTTGAAAAGACCTAAACTTAACGGCTAATCGTTTATAATTCACTTACGTAACCGTTCACCAGGTATTGGTAGGGGCGGGTTTCAAACCCGCCCAAATAAGACCGAATTGACCTGATTTATGAAGGGATTACGACGTTG
>CAZDYX010000189.1:0-7194 GCA_964509775.1 uncultured Desulfobulbia bacterium
ATGAACATGGCCAAGGTCATTTCTTCCCGGTGATCATGCTCAAGTACCTCTTTCCTGTTTGAGCCGCGCCATTTTTTCGGGATTAATCGTGCCCGAGGTCTTGTCCCTGGCTCTTCAGGCGTTGAACGTCTTGTTTTCGATCTTCCAGCGGGCGCGATCTCCACGCATGAGTTCAAGGCTAATTTTTTAACAGCCTCTAATACATGCATCAGCGCTGATCTGACCCCAGCGCCCTTACCGCCTCTAGTAGTCTGCGACATTTGATTTTATTATTCCCATAGGTTGTTCCCGGTTCAAGGTTCAAAGGTCCGAGGTTTATTGGGTAAAAAATAGTCCACTTTGGCTATCTTTACTCATATGATCCTCCACTCTGTTTAAGTTATACTTTCTCGTCACACAGCATGATTTTATCTTTGACAATACCTGTTCTATTACAATAAGATTGTATCGAATAAAAATAGACCGCCAGATTTCTGTGCCCGGTATGTTGGCATGCAACACGGAGTACGGTTTGGCATAAAAACTTCGTATCATGCACTTGGCGACTTACCCATGCCCAAGTTTACCCACAGATTCTGGTGAGGAACCGAGAATAAATGTGGTGTGATCTGTTGTTGAGGCATCGGTATCTAACAATACCCTTTTCCAAGTTTGGAGATTAGAATGAAAAAAATAATTGTAGGAGATGACGGATCTGAATTTGCACGCAAGGCATTGGACAAGGCCATAGAATGTGCCAAGAAAGAGGATATGGAAGTGATAGTAGTATATGCGATCGAGGATTTCTGCCCCATTGGGGTTACGGAAATTGATTGTAATGTCGTAAGGGAAATACAGATGAAGGAAGCAAAGAATGTTATTGGCAATGCTTTAAAAAGGATAAAGGATGCCGGTGTAAGCGGGAGAGATGCAACTAATGTGGGCAGACCTGCGGATGTCATTATTGAATCGGCAAAGAAAGAGAATGCTGAGATGATAGTGGTGGCTTCTCATGGAAAGCATGGCATTAAGAAAGTAGCTCTGGGGAGCGTGACTGCACGGGTGGTAGAATATTCACCAATTCCTGTTCTCGTTATGAAATGATGGTTTCACGAAAGGTTCTACATTTATCTAATTTTAGACTTATACAGGAGGGCTGAAATGGAAGCTGGGAATAGGGAATTTGAAGAAAAAGCCAAAAAGGTATTTTCGGCCGAGAGGAAGGAAGACATGTGGGTGCTTATTATATCCGCCATTTCCGTGATCCTGGGGTTGGCCGGTATTATAACCAAGAACACTTATCCATCTCTATTCTTCTAATAAGGGAGGAGTGCTGATGTCAACAATGGAAAAAGATGGATTACTAAAATACATTCCAGGTTTAATCTTGTGTATGATCTTGGGCTGGTTAGCGCTTCAATGGGATCATTCCATAAATGGATGGCAAAAAGACCTAAACGAGTGCCAAAAGATTTTGAAGGCAACTGCAGACCAGAAAGCTCCATTGCCGTTTGGTGAATACAAGGCAAAACATGAAGAAAAATATAAGGAGCAAATGACTCTCTATAAGCAAAACATGTTAAAGGAGGAACCCAAAAAACCGCATATCCTGAAAAATGATATTTACGAATCACTGATCGCGACCAAGGAAATTCCTTTCAAATTTAAATTTGGCAACAAAATGCTTGAGTTCCAGCTTACGTATGTGGCTCTTCTCCTTTTGGGTGGAATGCTGATAAGAAATACCATCGGCCTCCCGGATTTGTTTAAACCCGGCACAGTGATGGCAAGGCCAATTATCAAGCCGGGTATCGTATTGCTCGGCGGCTATTATGTATGGTCAAATCTACTTAAAGTTGGCATACCTGCTCTTCTACTGGTTGTAATATTTATTTTCGGTACCGTAGTACTTGTGTCTATTATAGGCAGAAAAATGAAAGAAGACGATGGGTTGCTAGGTGTAATGGCCGCTGGTGCCGGGGTCTGCGGAGTTTCGGCTGCGGTGGCAGTGGCTCCGATCGTGAAATCAAAACCAAGGGACTTCTTTTATGCCGTCGGGACTATACTCCTTTTTGGCACGGTGGCGCTCTTTACTTTTCCGTATATAGGTAAAGCCCTAGGTATGTCTGAACCTGTTTTTGGCGCCTGGGTTGGAACATCTATTCTGAATACTGCCCAGCTTGTTGCCGCCGCCTCATGGTACGGGCATGATGCATTGTTGACTGCAAATATCATCAACATTGTCCGGGTCGGGTTTATCCCGATTGTAGTCATTTATTGCATATGGTTTTATATAGTCAGAACCGAAATTGCAGGAGTCCGGAAAGAAAAAATTAATTCCTGGCAAGTTGTTATAGACAAATTTCCCTTATTTATACTTGGTTTTTTTGCCATGGTGACCTTGAATGAACTTGGAGTTTTCACCAAGGACCATCAGCAAATTTTCGGGAAACAGCTCCTCAACATATTTTTTGCCATAGGTTTTGCGGGAGTTGGATTGAATATAGCATTCGACGATTTGAGGAAAGCGGGTGGCAAGGCCTTTGTTATTGGTTTATTCGCTGCCAGCCTCAAGGCTATACTCTCGGCCATTGTAGTTATTCTCCTGGGGACGGATGTGTTCAAGGTTAAATAAAGATTGTCGGCCTTGCAAAAAACCTCTCCGCCGACGCGACAAGGTTGATAAATGCTTGATATTACAAGTCGGCAATTTGAGCTTTTGATCTTTTTGCTAGATCATCAAGATTGATCATGGAGATTCGTAAAATACTGCTTTGTACCGATGGTGAGGAACTGGCGGTAAAGGCCGAAGATTTTGCCGTTGGAATGGCAAAAAGTGCGGGTGCCCTCATTTATTCCCTCTATGTTGTCGATCCTTTTTTAAAAAAATTTGCCGATGAGATATATGCGGTAGGGAGAGACGAATACCGTGATTATATAGACAGAACATTAAATGACGAAGGGAATAAGGTATTAAAGGAATTTCAGCAGAAGGCTTGCGATCAAGAGGTTCAAGTAATACCAAAGATGCGGTACGGCAGTCCTGAAGAAGAGATTTTGCAGGAAATGGAAGAAGGTGATTATGATTTGGTTGTTATTGGTTCCAAGAAGCTTACCGGTTGGCGGGAGCGCTTTGAATCCTACAACTTGCCGGAAAAACTATTCAGGAATTCCAAAAAGTCGATTGTCTTTGTCAGGTAGATAGTTAAAGCGAAATATCTTAAAAAACATGAACCTGTCTGCCAGCATAAGAATACCGTTGCCACAAGAAAAGATATTTCCTTTTTTCTATGGGCTGGAGAGGTGGTTCAGGCTGAATCCACAGTGGGAGGTCCTATCCATAGAAGGAGCTTGCCATATAAAAAAAGGGGATCGGTTTGGGCTTGAGGTGCGATACGATCGCTCTGAAAACCAGGTAACCTATGAAGGTGTTGTTGAGGAATTGATAGATGGTTCTGTTCTATCTGTTCGCCTGGATGCCGAAAAGTCGAGACGTATTACCATACATTTCGCGGATAAAGGAGGCGCTTCTATCCTGCAGCAAGAGGAAGTTATGGAAAATGAAGGGCATCCAATGGAGGATAGAGAGCTTACCCCCTGGCTTAAGAGCGTTGCCTGGTATATCATGCTGCAAAACAAAAATACCCCATGGAGCAAGTTCTGGAAGTTTTTTATGGATAGGCTGTGGCTCAAGATGAGCCCCTCAGGCCGGAGGATAGTTCTCCTTGTTCTTATAGCTGAAGCTCTCGGCTTTATGTTTTTTATATTATTTCTCGTCGTACATTATGCCGGATTATAACCCACATTCAACACCAATATTAAGAATGTATTTGACGTCCTTGAATCCTGCACTGATCGTGGTGGCCCTCCTGTTTGGTGTTTACTTATTAAATTATGGAGGGCCAATAAGGGGGCAAGGTTACGGTCAGGAAAGCCTCTTTACAAAAATGAGCTTATCATCCCCCTTCTGGTAGAAGTCAGAAAGGATGCAGACCGGTTCATAGCCGTTTCGTTCATAAAAGGCTCGGGCAGCGATGTATTTCGGCGTGGATGAGGTGTCCACATGGATCTGTCTCGCCCCTTTTTCCCTTAATCCCTCCTCCATATACTGTAGCAGCTTTTTCCCGATTCCCTGACAGCCATGTCTTTGATCCACCACGATCCAGTAAAGATCATAACATCCCTCGGTCATGGGGATGGGGCCAAAGCAGATGTAGCCTAAAAGGCTTGAGGCGGCAAGCTGGGGGTCATAGAGATGGGCGCAATAGATATGATAGTCCGGATCCCTGCCGGAGATGGTGTCGTCGATCAGTTCCATGGCAACCCGGATCTCGGCCTCGTTAAAGGTTCCCCGCTCCTGGATGAGCCGGTGGAGGTTGACCCTGTCCTGGGACTCAAGGGGACTTATGAGTATCATCTTGTCAGTCTCTGCCCTAAGAATGTAAGAAATTTTTCCATCATGGCCGCATACCCGATGCCGTCGTTGGCCAGAGCAGCGGCAAAACCCGCATCCGGGCTTAAACAGGGGTTGGCGTTCACCTCAAGGACATAAACGGTTCCCAATTCATCCAGCCGGATATCCACCCTCGCATAGTCCCGGAGCATAAAAAGACGAAAACACCGGAAAGAGACGGCCTTTATCTCGGCAAGAAGGGGTTCCGACAGCTGGGTTAAAAATTTTCTCGGGGTATGATGATATTCAAACGAGTCAGGGTCCCATTTGGCCTTATACCCCACAATAGGATAGAGTTCGGCCGGAAAATCCGAAAAATCGATCTCGGCCGGATCAAGAACGTAAGGCTCGGGATAGCCGAAGAGCGAGACATTCAGTTCCCGGCCCTTGATAAACTCCTCGATCAGGAGGGGGCCGTGCCGGTGATGGAATTCCTTAAGTCGTTGGCCAAGGGCAGCATCGTCTAGGCAGACGGAATCCTGATCGATGCCGATACTGGCATCCTCAAAACGGGGTTTGATGATGACCGGATACCTGAGATTGGTTGGCTGCATCAGGGCCTCACCCTCATAGACGCAAAAGGCGGGGGTATTGATCCCGCAGGCCTTGAGCAGGCGCTTGCTGGCGAGTTTGTCCGTGGAGAGCATTAGGCTAAAGGCGGAAGATCCGGTAAAGGGAAGCGACAGGAGCTCAAGGACCGCGGCAGGGTGGCCGGCGCGCCGGGGGTCTTCATCCACGGTCTCGCAGAGGTTAAAGGCGGCTGTTACGCCGCTTTCTTTCAGACAACGGAGAAATTCCCCCAGATCCGCGGTAAAGGGAAGACGAATAACAGTATAGCCCAGTTTTGCCAGGGCTTCATGAACGGCATCGACCTGCACCAAAACATCGGCCGATGCCTGCCAAAAATCATGGTCCTGGACGAGCGGCGGGTTATAGATGATACCTATCCGGCCGAGCACGTCTTTTTCTCCAGGCCGTAGCGTTTAAGGGCCGAAGACATGATCGAGTCGATAAGGGCGGAATAGGAGATTCCCTTCTTGCCCGCGATAATGCAGAGATCCGAATGCTCGGGGTGCAGGCCGGCAAGCGGATTTACCTCAATAAAATGGGGCGCGTTGTTGTTGTCGCTGCGCAGATCAATGCGCCCCCCATCCCGGCAGCCAAGGCCTCGCCAGGCCGCAAGCGCCACCTCGCCTGCCTTCTTTGCCTCGTCGTCGGTAACGAGCAGGTATTCAACCACGAGTTCACAGATCTCCTTGTTCCGGTAGGAGTAAACCTCCTGGTCCGCCTCCGGGAGAAGAATGACCTCCATCACGCCGATGGCCCTAGCCTCCTTGCCCGTTCCCAGGATCCCGACCGTAAATTCGCGGCCCGGCAGAAAGGTCTCGACAAGCACCGGCTGTTTATATGTCGAAAGAAGACGGACGCAGACCGCCTTAAGCTCCTCTTGGTTATTGACCTTTGAGGCAATGGTGACGCCTTTGCCAGTACCCTCGGCCACGGGTTTGGCAAATAAGGGAAAGGGAAGACCGACGGCAGGGACGTCCTCCATGGTCTCCACCACGGCAAAATCAGGGGTGGGAATGCCAAGGTCGCGAATCACCCTTTTGGTCATGGCCTTGTGCAGGGTAAGCGACAGGACCAGGACATCGGAGAAGGTGTAGGGAATGGAAAAGGCCTCAAGCAGGGCAGGAACCTGGGCCTCACGGCCAAAACCGTGCAGCCCCTCGGCTATGTTAAAGACCAGGTCCCAGCGCTCTCCGGCAGCAAGGCGTTGGACCAGATTTTCCACCTGCCCTATCCGGTCCGGTTGATAGCCAAGCCCCTTCAAGGCGGATTCGATGTTGTCGATGGTGTCCGGCCGGTCAAACTCGGCGGTCTCCTCCTCGTCCATTCCCTGGTCAAGATACTCTTGTCTCAGGTTATAGGTGATACCGATCTTCATGATCAATGTACCGGAGCCGCATCCGTACCCGTCACATCCGGATACCGATAAACATGGCCCTGGTAATTTTTTAACAGGAGCATGTTGCCTTCCCGGCCCACCACGGTCTCCGGCAGGAGCGGGATCTTGCCGCCCCCGCCCGGGGCATCAATCACATAGGTGGGGACGGCATACCCGCTGGTGTGCCCCCGCAGTCCTTGATAGATCTCAAGGCCGCGGGCCACCGTGGTCCGGAAATGGGATGATCCGATAATGGGATCGCACTGATAGAGGTAATAGGGCCTGATCCTGATCTTAAGCAGGCCGTGGACCAGTCGTTTCATGGTGGCCACATTGTCGTTGATGCCGGAAAGAAGTACGGTCTGACTTCCCAGGGGAATGCCGGCATCGGCAAGCCGACCGCAGGCCTGGGCCACCTCCGGGGTCAATTCCTCCGGATGGGTGCAGTGGATGCTGATCCACAACGGGTGATATTTCCGCAGGATCCGGACCAGGCCTGAGGTTATGCGTTGCGGCAGGACCATGGGTACCTTGGTGCCGATCCGCACGATCTGACGCAGCCGGGATAATACCCAGTCGAGTTTGACGTCAGGGAGGGTTAGGGGATCACCGCCCGAGAGCAGGACGTCCCGGATCTCGGGGGTGGCGGCAATATAGGCGATGGCCTTTTCCCAGTGCTGCGGAGAGGAACTGCCATGATTATTTTTTCCCACCATGCGGGAACGGGTGCAGTAGCGACAGTAATTCGAGCAAAAATCGGTAACCAGGAAAAGGACCCGGTCCGGATACCGGTGCACGAGGCCCGGCACCGGCGAAT
>CAZDYX010000190.1:0-6100 GCA_964509775.1 uncultured Desulfobulbia bacterium
TAAAAAATGATACTTGTAATATACAGACGTTTATGGCGAATGCAAGGAGTTTCTTGCTCAAGGATAATAAACAACAGAAGAACTGGAAAAATCTAAGAAATGCGCTTGAGAATGGGAAGTGAAAGGGGCTGCGGCAAAACGCCGCTGCCCAGGGCATGGCGCTGGTTCATGGTAACGTCTTTTTTACGTAAGTAAAAAAATAGTCCGGCTTAACAGAAAAGGGTGGGGAATGTGAGACATCAGCAAGGACAGTGGTGAGAATCCAGGCGCACAGGATTCCCAAACGGCCGTCCCCCAGTACCACGGCCCGTTCAGAGCCGGAGAGGTCAATCTGTTCGAGGATCTCGGTCGCTGCGGAGAGGGGTTCGGTGAAGACGGCCCGGTCATCGGAGATCCCGGCCGGGACCTCATGGAGGTTGGCAAGGGGCAATACGCAGTATTCGGCCATGCAGCCGTCATGATTCAAGATACCAAGGACGGACCGGTCAGGGCAGTGACGGGCCATATCCTTTTTACACCAGTCACAGGTGCCACAACCGATGTTGATCTCCCCCACCACCCGTCTTCCAACCATTGCCGGGTCATCGCATTGAGCAAAAATACTCACGAATTCATGGCCCAAAACCCCTTGAAATCCCTTATACCCCCGCAGCAATTCGAGATCCGTCCGGCAGATACCCGCCTTTTGCACCCGTACCAGCGCCCAACCGGGACTACGCACCTCCGGTACCGGGTAATCATCTACCACCCGTAACCCATGGTCATGAACCACCGCCCGCATGGAAGGAAAATGGATTGGCATGGGCTATTATGCAAGATGAGAGGCGATGATCTGTTGCGCCCGGGAAAGGGAGAGGCCCTTGATGGCGAGACGTTTTATCCTGCTCTGTTCCCCGCTTTTTAAGCGTACCCTTGATTTGGGGATATCAAAGAGTAAGGAAAGAAAGTCAATGAGGGCGGCATTGGCCTTGTTGTCCACCGGCGGGGCGGTGAGCGAAATTTTTAAGGCCTCTCCATGCGTTCCGACGACCTTATCCCGCGCCGCGCGAGGTTGGATATGGGCGTAAAGAACTATCCCTCCATCCTCCTCCTTAAGAAAGGGATATACCGTTTCCTCTTCGGGCATGTCAACTCCTTCTTCCACGACCAACCGCCCAACAATCAGGTATTTTTTATCCGCCGGTTACTTTTTTCGGTCACGGAGGGTTCCTGCTCCACATCGAGAGGATCTTCCAGGGTAAAAAGGAGATTACCCTCCAGGTCTTCAAGGGAGAACTGGCCCTCTTCCCCTCCTTCGGGAACCGCAGGGCCGGATTCAACGGGAGGTTCCTCTCCATCTTCTGTTTTTTCATACGGTTCATCAGATGGCATTCCATCAATAGCCAATTGCACCTTTTGGTAAAAATCGGGCAGGATCTCTTCCTTAATTTCGGTCTCAGACTCAATTGCCCTTGCAGAAGGGGCCGTTTCCGGTGCAGACGAGGTCTCGGCCTGGGCCTGATTGCCGAATACATTATTCACCTGGTGGAGGTAAGAAATTAAGATACCCCGCAGCTCTTCCTTGATCTCGGACTTTTTTCCCTTGAGGAGTTTTATCTCTTTTGTTAACCGCTCCTGTTCATTTAAGGATCGATCCTCCAATTCTTTGGTCCTCGTCCTGGTCTCTTCAAACAAGCGCTCGGTCTCGGCCCTTGCCTTGCTCACCAAGGACTCAGCCTCCTGACGACTGCGGGTTTCCATCTCTTCGGTTATCTTCTGCGCGGAAATAATGGCTTGCTGAAAGGATTTTTCCTGGGATCGGTACTCTTTCAGGCTGTTTTTCAGTTCGACGAGTTCGTCCTTTATTTGGGCATTTTCCTCAAGAAGCTGTTGCATATCTTCTGCCACGGTATCAAGGAAGGCGTCCACCTCCTCCTGATCAAAACCGCGAATCCGTACATGAAACTGCTGGGAAAGTATATCCTGCGGGGTCAATGTCATCTCCGTGCTCCTTTCTTTAGTCGGGCTAGGTTTTAGTAAATATTGTTACAGATTACCCGAGCGATCTTGCCATCTGATAGAGGGTAGGAACCAAAAAACTCTGCAAAAAAATTATGGCCATGATCAAAATCATGGGGGAAAAATCAATTCCTCCCATCGCAAAGGGAAGGGACCGGCGAATCCTGGATAAAAGGGGCTCGGTGATGCTATAAAGAAATTGAACGATAGGGTTATATGGATCGGGATTGACCCATGAGAGGATAGCTCTACCAATAATAACCCACATGTAGGCAGTTAAGGCAAAGTCCATGATCTTCGCCGCAGCGACAAGAAAATTACTGATGACATACATTGTTTTTCCTCTTTATAGCCAGTTGTTGCATCTTATTAGTAACTACTTAGGTTGTTTAGACTGTAGTCTGTTAGGACTGCGCAAAGAACAAATTAAGGACCTCAACTATCCACCTAAACACCTACAGACTATCCACCTGAGTATTCATAAAAATATCACGGGGCCATTCCGATAATCCTTTCAGCAACGCCCATAATAGCCCTGCTGGCCCGGGAATTGGGCTGACCGATGAGGAAGGGCTGCTGCTTTCTGATGGCGGCCGTCACACTGGCATCCTGGGGAAGACAGCCAAGATAAACCGGGGTGATATTCAGGAACCGGCCTAGTACCTGGGCCATATTGGCAAAGACACCATCGCCCTCGTTCCGGCTCTTCACGTTATTGATCAGGAGATAAAAGGTATCACGGCCATAGCGGTGGTTAAGGACCTTGATCAGGGCATAGGCATCGGTCATGGATGTGGGATCAGGGGTAAGGACAACGATATTGTCCTTTGCCCAGTTGTTCAACCAAAGCACGGTATCTCCGATTCCGGCCGCCGTATCGACCAGGACGAATTGAAAACCGTCCACCATCCGTTCAAGGGAGGTAGTCAGATAGGCCTGCTCCTGCATGGAAAGATTGGCGAGTTCAGCCACCCCGGAACTCGCCGGGAGCACCGAAAATCCCGGTGATACCCTGACCAGCAGGGTTTCAGGATCAGCCCCCTCCTCAACGGTCTTTTGAATGGTATTGCGGACATTGAGGCCCAGGACCACATCGACATTGGCAAGGCCGAGATCCCCATCGACCAGCAGGACCTTTTTGCCCTGGCCGGCCAGGGCCACGGCAATATTGACCGCAAAGCTGGTCTTTCCCACTCCTCCCTTTCCACTGGTAATACTTATAATGAGTGACGACATATGCAGTGTTGTCCGTTATTTCAATTGGATGTTCATCTGTTTCCCGGAATTCAGGCCGAACAACTGGGCCCGCTCCTCCACCGTGACCTGACAGCTTTTTGGCGGCCGGGAGACGGGCACGTGACAGACCCGGTCTCTTCCCTCTTTTTTTGCTCGGTACAGCTCTTCATCGGCCATCTTGATCAGGACCTCGGCCGTCATATCCCCTAAGGCACTGGCCATGGCCACCCCGAAACTCGCGGTAATGGTCACCGGCAGACCCTTGAGGACCAGGGGTTCCTTCTTAATCGCCAGCCGCAGCCTCTCTGCCACCTCCACGGCCTTTACCAGACCGGTAGCGGGCAGGATAACGACGAACTCCTCTCCGCCATAACGGGCCGCGACATCTATTTTTCTCAATTCTTGTTTAAGGACCCTTGCCACATACTGCAGGGCCACGTTACCGTTTTCATGGCCATAGGTATCGTTAACGGACTTAAAATGATCAATGTCCAGCATCAGGAGGGAGCAGGGAAGCCTCGTTCTGTTCACCCGATCAAGTTCCGTTGCCAATAATTCCCTAAAATATCTCACATTGGTAAGTCCGGTCAAGGGATCGGTCTGCGAAAGATTCTTTAGCCGGACGATTTCTTCGGTGAGCGACCGCAATTGCCGCACCACCTCCGAGATCTTTAATGCTGCCGGACGCTCCCCTGTCTTCCGGCAAATACCTTCCTCTCCTCCGGCAAGGGTTTGCAGGATCTCGTCACTGGACCGGCCGTTCTGCAGCAAAAGAAGCCCGATCAAACGGTCATGGTCGCCGGTGAGCCACAGTTGCCGCACCGGATAGGGGGCGACGCTTTCCTTGATGTGCTGCCAGATATCCGCGGAGAGGGCAGGACGCCTCATGATAATCGGCTTCCCGGAGGCACCGGATCCGAGACCCCGGCAGTGACTTTTTCCCGTTCCTTTTCTTCCATCCGGGGAAACAGGGCGACCGGCTTTCCCATTGCTGTCCCCGGTTTAAGAAGCCCCCACTGGGCCGCACGATGAAAATCAACCGGCCCTTCAAACCCGAGGAGGCTTTGCATCTTTTTGGCCGCCGCAGGCATAACCGGAACCAGGGCGACGGTCACCAGCCGCAGGACCTCGAAAAGGCAATAGAGTACGGTGGCCAAGACCTCGGCGGCAGACGGATCCTTGGCCAGTTCCCAGGGGGCATTGGTCACGATGTACCTGTTTGCCCGGGAGATTACCTCCCACACGGCCTGGATAGCCCGGTTAAAGGCAAAGGCATCCATGTGGGTCCGGTATTCGACCATCATTGCCAGGGCCGCCTCCTTAAGTTCCTGGTCCCGCTCCGAAAGGGGACCGGGAGCGGGAATGCGGCCGTCCGCAAATTTTTCCAGCATGGTCAGGGAACGGCTCAGAAGATTGCCGAGGTCATTGGCAAGATCGGAATTCTTCCGCGCCCTCAGGGTCTCAGTGCCAAACGAGGCATCAAGGCCGAAGGTCATTTCCCGCAAGAGAAAGTAGCGGACGGCATCCGATCCGTACTCCTGCACCAGGTCCCGGGGCCGAACCACATTGCCGATGCTTTTGGACATCTTGGTCTCACCCACTCTCCAGTAGCCATGCACGTGGAGTTTGCGGAAAGGCTCAAGACCCATGGATTTCAACATGGTGGGCCAGTAAACGGCATGGGGCTTCAGGATATCCTTGGCAATGCAATGCTCTGCCGCCGGCCAGAACTTACCAAACCGCGGCTCGTCAGGATATCCTATTCCACTCAGATAATTGATCAGGGCATCAAACCAGACATAGGTAACAAAACCAGGATCAAAGGGGAGAGGAATTCCCCAGGTTAGCCGGCTTACCGGACGGGAGATACACAGGTCCTCCAGGGGTTCCTTAAGAAAACTCAACACCTCGTTACGATAACGTTCCGGCGTGATGAATTCGGGGTGCTTTTGGATATAATCGATAAGCCAGTCCTGATACTTACCCATGCGGAAGAAATAATTTTTTTCCGAAACCTGGGTCGGTTCCACGAGATGGTCCGGGCATTTGGCTTCGACCAGTTCCTTTTCGGTAAGGAAACGCTCGCAGCCCTGGCAATACCGGCCGCTGTACTCACCAAAGTAGATATCACCCTGCTCATAGACCTTGGTGAGAATCCGCTGGACGATTTCCACATGCCGTTGGTCCGTGGTCCGGATAAAAAAATCGGCCTCGATATCCAATAACGGCCAGGTCTCCCGGAAAAGGGCGCTGATTTTATCGGTATATTCGCGGGGCGACATACCGGCGGCCTTTGCGGCCTGAACAACCTTGTCGCCGTGTTCGTCGGTCCCGGTCTGAAGCCAAACCTCCTCGCCCAGCAGGCGTTGGTACCGGCATACGACATCGGTCACAATGGTCGTATAGGCATGCCCCAGGTGGGGTTCGGCATTGACATAGTAAATCGGGGTGGTGAGGTAAAAACTCATTGGCGCTGTTTTTCCGCCTCCCATTCCTCTTTGGTGATATCCAGATCCTTATCGTCTTCACCCCGGAGCCGGATCGTCCCCTGCAACGGTTCACAAAAGACGACCTTGTAGTGCTGACCCTTAAAAATAATGTTTTTCCCGGTTTTAGGCATCCCTTTTCTGGCCTCGACATAGGTGTTGACCTCGTAGGTGAGGCAGCACAGGAGACGATTACAGCCGCCTGAAATCTTGGTCGGATTCAAGGGAAGGTTTTGCTCTTTGGCCATTTTGATGGAAACGGGAAGGAAGTTTCCCAAAAAGGAACTGCAACAAAACTCCCGCCCGCAGCAACCCACCCCCCCCAGCAGTTTGGCCTCGTGGCGGACGCCGATCTGGCGCATTTCCACCCTGGTTTTATA
>CAZDYX010000190.1:6110-7176 GCA_964509775.1 uncultured Desulfobulbia bacterium
GGACCAGGTCACGAACAAGACCCCGGAAATCAACCCGGCCTTCGGCAGTGAAATAAAAGATTATCTTGCTCCGGTCAAAATAGCACTCCACCTTGACGAGCTTCATGACCAGGTCATTCCTCTCGACATAACGACGACACAGGAGTAAGGCCTCCTTTTCATCGGTCACGAGCTGTTTATAGGCAACGATCTCCTCGTTTGTCGACTGCCGGACAATTGCGCCGGGTTGGTTTTGCCCGGGAAGATTTTCCATCAGCCACTCCGGGGTAACCCCCAAGACCATGGCAGGTTCGACACCTTTTTCCTCGGTATCCACCATCACCACATCACCGGCGCAAAGATTAAGGCTATCGGTTCGGCCGATAAATAACCTTTCGTTTTCCCGGAACCGCAGGGCATAACACCTTTCCCCGGAAGGAGACCCTTCTGCAGGGATTTCCAACTCGCCTTCAACCAGGGTATTTTTTTCCATATTAAGCCCTGCCTCGTCACTAACCATATTTACCAATATGAAATGCGTCTTGAGATACTTTCAAAAAAGGCAATCTCGCCGGAATAATGAGGCATGAGTGTAACAGAAAGATTCCCCAAATGCCAGCATCCTCTCAGAGCGTGTTTGGAAATTGGTTTCTACTGCGGCCGGCTGCAAATTTCATGGGCGGTGTCGTCGATCCAAAACCTCATCAACATAGCGCTGCTGCGCCTTCGTCGGTTTTGGACCTGCCTCCTTGCCCATGAAATTTTGTCCGCATAAAAAACTGCCGACGATTGACGCGCTCGGCCTCGTTACGAAACCAATTTTCAAACAGGCTCTTAGATCCGTGAAAAAAATTGCATTTCTCGGAAAAGTCGTGACATGATGATTACAACAAAGAACATATCGACTCTGTTTGGCAATGCGAGAAACGGAGGCTCGGCCCGAGAAGACGAGGGGGCATGACAACACCAAGGCGGGCTTTGCCCGCAACCCAAGATAGTCTGAGCTATTACCCTGAAATCTTCACAGCCGTCATTCCGGGTCTTCGGCAAAAAACGCCTCGCCCGGAATGACGGCTATGGAGATTTC
>CAZDYX010000191.1:0-7162 GCA_964509775.1 uncultured Desulfobulbia bacterium
CAGCATCCCTTTTCTCCTCATCCTTACGGGCCAACAGCATATTGAGGGCGGCATTCACTTCCCGCAGATTACGACTGTGGGTCTCTATTTCCAGTTCCTTTTTTCGAGCAGCCTCTTCGGCCTTTTTACGCGCAGAGGCATCACGCATGATGGTGGTATTATAAACCGCCTCCTTGAGACGCCATATCGACCGGGAAATGTCCACCGGGATTTCACGGCCATCCTTTCTCTCGCACAAGAGTTCCACATATCTTCCTTCCTCAGATGGTTCCTTCTGCACACTATCCTTTATCGTGTGGGAATAACTCCTTTTGGCGCCTTTCGGGAAAAGAACTGAAAAGGGTTTATCAATGGCCTCCTCTGCCGAATAACCAAACATCGCCTCAGCACTCTGATTCCAGGAGATTATCCTTCCCCCGCTGTTTGTGGTGATAATTGTTTCCGAAGCCTTTGCCAGCACTAAACGAAGGTACTCCTCCCCGGCCGAAAGTTCCTCAATGGTTCTAGCCTGGGCCTCTAACCGTTCATTCAATTCGGCATTAAGCTGTTCCAGGGTAAGATTTTTTTGCCTAAACTCCTCGAGCAACCTTTCATCACTTTTCCTTGACAGATATATCTCGCCCGCCCTCATTAAGGTATTGGCGAGTTCCTTTGCATCCCAAGGTTTGAGGATATATCGATAGACCTGCCCACGATTGATGGACTCAAGGATAGCGTCCACATCAGTATAGGCAGTAATGATCATCCGGACGGTATCGGGATATTTCTTCACCACCCGGGCAAGAAATTCCACCCCGGTCATATCGGGCATACGCTGGTCGGTAAGTATCAGTGCCACATCCACCTCATCTTCCAGGATCGAAAGACCCCGTTTGCCGGAGGTAGCGGTAAAGACCTCATATTCTCTTTTAAAGGTTTCCTCAAAATTCTTCAAACTGATGGGTTCGTCATCAATATACAAAACCTTAAGTTTTTGCATAGTTGCCTTCCCTTTCCAACCCTTGATGTCTCGCAACAAGGTCAAATGACAATTTTTTTATACTTTCAGGAAGATTACCAAAAAGCATAACTAAAGTAAATAATTAACTGCTTAGGTTGTTTAGGCTAAAGGCTATTAGTCGTTACTCTTTGGCTGCATTATTCTGAGTTTTGTATGGTAGCGACTGATCTTCTCCTACAGCCTAACCGCCTAACAGTCTAACAGTCTAACAGTCTAACAACCTATCCCCCAATGTCACCAGACCTTTACCCGCAACGGACCAGCGACCTTAAGGATACCGGATCTGAAATTATAATGAAAACCCTCTCCCCTTACATCCATGCCGTTTCCTTTGACGTGGACCTCATCCTCGGAATCGAACTCATATTTCCGGGGCCAATAGGTCAATGAGGAGGTCTTGAAATCATAGCCATCGGCAGTGCGAACGGAAACGTCGGCACCAAGGGTAAGAACCTCCCTGTTGGTATCGTAGCGAGCCGCAGGACAATTGATCGTCAAGGCCAATTTAGCGTCCTTCCCCCTAAATTGGGCATCCACCTGTTTTAGCTCCAGAAGTGCAGGCTGGCCAGGAACGGATGCGAGCTGTTCGGCCTTGATCTTCCATTCCTCGTCCGTAACGGTGTGCTGGCTGAAATGAACTCCCTGCATGGAAAAGATCCTCGTTGATTTCTCAGTGACAATGGGCAAAGAGGAAAAATCATCCGGCGGCTGTAAAAACCTTGCCAGGCCTGCCCACCAAAACGGGGCAGTGAGAAGCAAAATCCCAAAAGTCACCCATCCTCCTTTCATCTGTTGTACCCATCCAATAGGGCATCCCGCATCCCCTTTGCCTCCAGGATAAGGTCACAGACCTCGCGCACCGCGCCTCTGCCTCCCTCCTTCTTAGTTACATAATGGGCAAGTTTCTTAACCTCTGGATCGGCATCGGCCACGGCCACGGCAAAACCTACCCTGCGGATTACACCGATATCCAACCAATCATCGCCCACATAGGCGACCTCTCTGGCAGAAAGATTGAGTTTTGCCCGTATCTCTTCGTAGGCCCTTGCCTTCTCAGTAATATCTTGAAAAACATGGTGAATCGAAAGATCCCTGGCCCTGCGGAGCACTGCCCCTGACTCCCTGGCCGTAATGATCCCCACCTCTATACCCGCCTTTTTAAGAAGGGTGATTCCGAACCCGTCGCGAGAATTAAAGGACTTGATCTCCTCTCCGTGTTGGGTATAGGTAATTGCTCCGTCGGTGAGAACCCCGTCCACGTCAAGGAGTAAAAGCCTTATTGCCTTGGCCTTGGCAAAACAGGTTGCGCGCGCATTCGCCATAGCAAGTATTCCTTGGGTTATCTCGCATTCCGAGGGATAATAGTCCGGCGGATGATCGGATTGGTTCAAGGCGGTCACAGATCCTCTTTCACAATATCGCTAATCTTGGCCACCTTTATAAGAAGCGGCTCCAACGCATGAAGGGCAAGGGAATTGGGGCCATCGCACCGGGCCTTATCCGGGTCCGGATGCACCTCGAGAAAAAGGCCGTCCACTCCTGCCCCTACCGCAGCCCGGCTCAAGATCGGAACAAACCGGCGGTCGCCGGCGGAATGGCCATCCCCCCCACCGGGAAGCTGCACACTGTGGGTAGCATCAAAAATGACCGGACAACCTAATGACCGCATGACCGCAAACCCCCGCATATCCACCACCAGATTGTTATACCCGAAGGTCACCCCCCTTTCCGTGAGCAATACCTTGGAGTTACCCGAGGCCCTTACCTTTTCCACCGCATACCGCATATCCCAAGGAGAAACAAACTGGCCCTTCTTGATATTGACCACCCTTCCGGTCTTGGCTGCCGCAACCAACAGATCGGTCTGACGGCACAGAAAGGCAGGGATCTGAATTACATCAAGCACCTCAGATGCAGCCGGAATCTGCCCTACATCATGCACATCGGCAATGATAGGCAGGCCGACCTCCCCTTTTATGCGGGCAAGGATCGCAAGGCCCTTGCTGATCCCGGGGCCCCGGAAAGAATTGAGGGAGGTGCGGTTCGCCTTATCATAAGAAGCCTTGAAGAGACAAGACATCCCCAGCCGACCCGTGATACCTTTCAGGGTGTGGGCGATTTCCAGGGCTAACTCTTCGGATTCAAGAACACAAGGACCGGCAATGAGGAGAAAGGGATGGCTTGGGCCTATACAGAAATGGCCTTCAACGGTTACAGGATTCATGTTGTCTTTGATATGTCAGTGCAGCCTTGATAAAGCTGGTAAAGAGAGGATGGGGCGCCATGGGCTTGGATTTGAATTCGGGATGGAACTGGCACCCCAAAAACCATGGATGATCGGTAAGTTCCACCATCTCTACAAGTTCATTGTCAGGAGAAACCCCGCTGATGACTAAACCCTTATCGAGAAGTTTCTGCCGGTATTGGCCGTTAAATTCAAAGCGATGACGATGCCGTTCCGAGATCTCCTCCATGCCATACGCCTGAAAGGCGATAGTACCTTTGGGAATCCGGCAGGGATAGGCGCCCAGGCGCAAGGTGCCCCCAAAGGCCGAATGATCATCGCGGACCTGCACCTGCCCGGTACGGTGATCATACCACTCCTTCATAAGATAGATCACCGGATACGGGGAGTCGGGGGCAAACTCAGTGCTGTGCGCCCCGGGCATGGCAGCGACATTCCTTGCAAACTCCACCACCGCAAGTTGCATCCCGAGACAAATGCCAAAATAGGGGATATTCCTTTCCCTGGCAAACCGTATTGCCTTGATTTTCCCTTCCACCCCACGGGACCCGAAACCGCCGGGCACCAGGATACCTTGCACATCAGCAAGGTGTTTTTCCGGGTCAGCGGGCTCCAGGTCCTCGGCGCTTATATATTGAAGCTCCACCTTGCAGTCATTAACTATGCCCCCGTGCACCAAGGCCTCGTGCAGGCTTTTATATGACTCCTTGAGGTCCACATATTTTCCGATAATGCCGATCACTACCTTATGGCCGGGATTTTTTATCTTATTGAGGAGTTCTTCCCAGTTCTCAAGGTGCGGGGCACCGGTCCAGATATTGAGAAAATCAAGGATGATGTTATCAAGCCCCTCCTCATGAAGGCTAAGCGGGACCTCATAAATACTCTGTACATCCCGGGCTGTTATCACTGCGGCCGGATCAACATTGCAAAACAGTGCGATCTTGGCCTTGATCTCCTTGGAAAGCCGATGTTCCGTACGGCAAAGGAGAATATCCGGCTGGATGCCGATAGCCCGCAACTCTTTCACGCTGTGCTGGGTAGGTTTGGTCTTGACCTCGCCGGCCGTCTTGATATAGGGGACCAGGGTGAGATGGATAAAAATGGCGTTCTGGCGGCCCGCCTCATTCCTGAACTGACGGATGGCCTCAAGGAACGGCAGACCCTCGATATCCCCCACGGTCCCGCCGATCTCGATGATGGCCACATCCACTCCCTCTGCCACCAACTGGTTGATGGCCCCCTTTATCTCATCGGTAATATGCGGGATAACCTGCACCGTACCGCCGAGATACTCGCCCCGGCGTTCCCTCATGATCACCGAATAATAAATGCGGCCGGAGGTGTAGTTGTTGCGCTGGCCCATCTCTACCTGGGTATACCGTTCATAATGCCCAAGATCAAGGTCGGTCTCCGCCCCATCATTGGTGACATACACCTCACCATGTTGGAAAGGATTCATGGTCCCTGGATCGACATTGATATAGGGGTCAAGTTTTAAAAAGGTTATATGAAGCCCCCGGCTTTCCAAAAGCGAGCCAATGGCTGCGGCAGCCAGGCCCTTCCCCAGAGAGGAAAGAACCCCTCCCGTTATAAATATAAACTTGGTCCTTTTATTTTTTGCAGATAGATGTGTTGGATGCATGTTTGCTAATTTATAGCAATGCTTCAGGGATTGTCAATATTTTAACGTGGGAATAATATGGGGAAATTGTTAAGGATAGGTAACCACTCAGGTTGTTTAGGTTGTTTAGACTGTAGTCTGTTAGGACTGCGCAAAGAACGAATCAAGGATCGCATTTCGCATGGTTATTCCCCCACCCCTATCCACCTAAACACCTACAGACTATCCACCTGAGTAAAGGCCGTATTTCAGGATTACGAAAATAGCCCGGAACCCATCCTTCCAGCCAATCTTTTTACCCTCCATGTAGGTTCGTCCATAATAAGAAATCCCCACTTCATAGATCCGCCATTTTTTTCTGGCCACCTTGGCGGTGAATTCCGGTTCAATCCCGAATCGGTCCTCAACCAAACGGATTGATCGCAACACCTCAATACGGAACATCTTATAGCAGGTTTCCATATCGGTAAGGTTGATATTGGTGAAGGCGTTGGAGAGTAAGGTCAAAAATTTATTGCCGACATAATGCCAAAAATAGACCACCCGGTGCGCATCATTGCCCAAAAAACGCGAACCATACACTACATCGGCCTTGCCATCGACAATGGGTTTGAGGAGTCTTGGGTATTCCTGGGGGTCGTATTCAAGGTCAGCATCCTGGATCACGACGACATCGCCAGTGACCTTGGAAAAACCGGCGCGCAGGGCCGCACCCTTACCTCGATTTTTATCCTGATATATCACCCGGACCAAGGGATCGATGATTCCCTGTAGTTTTTCCCGGGTCCCGTCTGTTGAACAGTCATCCACCACGATGATTTCGTGTATTGGCACCGGCGCCTTTTTTATGGCGGCAAGCACATCGAAAACCGTGTTGGTCTCATTATAGCAAGGGACCACAACCGAAAGTTTCATCGGGCACCCCATCATCTTCTCTCCGTCTCCTTCTCTCCCCATCACCGTGTCCCCGTGTCCAAGCCTCACGGTTTCCCCGCCTCTGTGTGCAACGCCCCCCTGATTCGATCCGAGGGGATGACCCCGGCCCGGACAAAGGTTATGTCCCTCCCATCGTAGCCCACGATCGTTGAGCCGCAAGCACCCGGGAGGGTCCCGCCATCAATCAACCCATCGAGTTTCTGACCGAATTGGACCACCAGATCCAAAACAGAGACGGCTGGCGGCTGTCCCGAGATATTGGCGCTGGTGGCGGTTAAAGGCCCACCAAAGGAACGGAGGAGTTCCCGGGCTATTGGATGGGAAGAAAGCCGCACCCCGATAGTGCCGGTGCCGGCGGTTAACAGGGAAGAGAGCGATGGCCGGGCTGGAAAGATCAGGGTCAAGGGCCCTGGCCAGAATGAGGTCATAAGATTATGGAAAGGTAGCGGGATCTCGGCCACCAGTAACTGCAACTGGCTGTTATCGTTGATGATGGTAAGGAGCGGTTTTTTTAACGGACGCTGTTTTAAGACAAAAATTTTTTTCAGTGCCTCTTCACAAAAGGGATCGGCGGCCAGGCCATAATAAGTCTCAGTGGGAATGGCCACCACCCCGCCTTGTCTGAGGATATGAGCAGTCCGTGATAGTACCTCTTCCATCGTTTGGAACTTTTCGACCTGTGTGGACAGGTGTCAGTGATTCGTAGGTTGGGTTAGGCGCCCTTTGCCGTAACCCAACAATCAATTTTCCATCCAGCCTCATCGCCGGGCGGAGTCCCTGGCATTGTCGGGTTACGGCCAAAAAACGGCCTAACCCGACCTACGATTACTGATCTCTTCGATTTTCCGCTTATGATCCTGTTCCATCAGGTTTTATCCTGAAAGATTCCAACCATTATATCGGTTTACGGAAGGGAGAAGGGATCTTTTCACCATCGAGTATATTCCTGAGGTTTCGCCATTCAGCCTTGGTCTTGCGCAACCGTTCTCTTACGGCATCCTGTTCATGAAACGGGGCGGCCTTAAGCTCAGCCTCGATCCTCTCCACTTCTTTATGGAGATGATACAATTCTTTCGCTATCATCCGAATTGACATTGACTACTGAGACCCAAATCTTCAGGGAAAAAACCCATTTTTTTACGAATGCATCAAATAAAGGTAACCGTTCACCCACGTTTGTTGGTCTACGAGTAGGGGCAGGTTTCAAACCCGCCCAATCGGAATGCGCACAGCAAAGGGCGGGTTTCAAACCCGGCCCCTACCCTTCCCCCTCGCAAGGATCAGGAAGGGGGTACTCCGGCCTGGCCGCATGGATCAATCCTTCACCCCCATCCCAACCTTCCCCTCGGGGGAAGGG
>CAZDYX010000192.1:0-7154 GCA_964509775.1 uncultured Desulfobulbia bacterium
GATCGAAACTTCGGACCGCTTCCAGGTCTGTTTGACGACTCTCTTCCCGATGGGTGGGGGCTGCTGCTGATGGACCGGCATTTCCGCTCTCGAGGATGGAATCCTGCCGAGGTTGGCCCCTTGGACCGCCTTTCCTGGCTGGGAATGCTGACGATGGGCGCTCTCACCTATCATCCGCCGTCCGAACGAGAAAACGTCGATATCAGCGTATTTGATCTGCACGGCCTGGCCAGGCAGTCGCAGAAGGTTCTCGCCGGTTCGACTGAGGACGTGCTTCCGCAACTGCTGCGAGCTGGAGGCTCTCCCGGAGGTGCCCGTCCAAAAGTGCTGGTAGGCTTTAACTCCCGCACCGGCAGCGTCGTTTCCGGTGAAGATGACCTTGCCGAATGGTTTGAACACTGGATAGTCAAGTTTGCCGCCTCGACTGACTTGTCCGACGCAGGGGCCATCGAATACGCCTATGCCCTCATGGCTGCCTCGGCCCGCATCGATATGCCGCCGACCCGCCTGTTTGAGACCACCGAGGGCGACCGGTTCTTCGGCGCCAAGCGGTTTGACCGCGACAGGAATAAGCGCTTCCATGTCCATACTTTCGGCAACCTTATCCAAGCCAATTTCCGTATCCCCTCGGCTGACTACGCCGACCTGCTCAAAGCCACATCGCTCCTGACTCAAAACCACCAGGACGTACTGCGGGTGTTTCGCCGCATGGTATTTAATGTGCTGGCTCACAATCGCGACGACCACGTGAAAAACTTCGGCTTTATCCTGAACGATGTCACCGGCGACTGGACGCTCAGCCCCGCCTATGACCTGCTTTACACGCCAGGCCCTGGCGGCGAGCACACCATGACGTTTGCCGGCGAAGGAAGGAACCCCTGCCGCTCGCATATTTTTCGTTTAGCTGAACAAGCCGGAGTATCGAAACGGGACGCCGCGGCCGTTATAGATGAGGTACAGGCCGCCGTGTCCCGCTGGAAAACCTTTGCTGTCGAGGCCGGGGTCTCGATGAGGAGCCTGCGCGACATCGCCTCAGCTCTACCCGATCTGCCTGAATAACCCTGCCTTGGTCAGGTTGATGCGTCAGCGGTGTGGAATGGGCGCCAGGTTTGACATTCTGAAAAAGTGCGTCAAAATGATTAATTGCCTTATTAGATGACAGAGCTCTGATTCCGGTACCCACTTGTCGCTTTGGCGGAGCGGCTTTTTGCGAGGCCAACAATGGCTCCGCTGCTTAAGACCATGGCCAGGCAGATGGGGGTGCAATCCTCCGGGTTCAAGAAAACCGAAAATCACAACTGCATTCTCTGCGGTCTCTGTGTCCGCTTCTGTGAGGAGGTCGTCTCGGTGGGGGCAATCGGCCTTGCCAACCGGGGCGTGAACCGTGAGGTGGCAACGCCGTTTACCATGGCCTCTGATGTCTGTATCGGCTGCGGTTCCTGTACCTATATCTGCCCGACCGGCTGTATAGAGATGCTGCCGGATGAAAATACCCCGCATTTGCGCCGATTGAAGATAGGCCGGAGAATGTATGAACCCTGTTTAGAAAAATACCGGTGCGATTTCTGTCCGGCGGATCAGGATTTTATTAATCTTACCAAACGGGTAATCGCGGAGTTTCGCAACGTTGCTTCATAATCCGGCAGGGCCGGATTATGGTTCATTTGCTGGGAGGCGATAAGAGCACCCTATTAAAACCGTTTTTTCCCCAAGATTGTCCTCACCTTTGGCGCCTAAATACAATTTTCTCATTGACACCCTGTATTTCTTAATGGTACCTCTGCCAAAAGGATGTTTTTAACCGGGAACCGGAGGGCTAATCGCGTATTTTTTCCTTCCGGCTCTTGGGTATCCGGAAAGCAATTTTTGGCCTTGATCATTGTTTCAGCCGTTCTTCTTCCAATTGTCTGAACATGATTTTTATGATTAAAGGATTATCACGATTTTCAAAGGAGTTAATCATGGAAATCATTTAATCATGTGAATCCTGTTCAGACAATGGCCGAAACGATGACCAAGGCCCAATTTTTTATCACCGATCACCTACGCCTTTCCCCTTTGGGAAAGGCACATATCACAACTCAAAAGGAGGTTGACATGTACCGGAAGAGCACAAGGATTGCAGTATGCATAATGGTGGCGATGTTTTTGGTGTTGTCCCTTTCGCTTCTACCCCGGCCGGCAAGGGCCGGAGCAGAGGCGCAGTTCAAGGCCGTCGTTTCCAGCAGCGCCATCACGGTGGGGGAAACCACGGTGGTCACCTTTTCAGGCGGGCAGCTCGACGTGGCGGGCGGCAACATCATCGGCAATTTTGGTGATGAGTTCGCCTCGGTGGTGGAGGTGGTGCAGGTGGACAAGAACAGGTTTAAGGTGAAAGGGGTGGGCCCTGGCAATGCCGTGCTTAAATTCACCGACGGCAAAAACGAGGCCACGGTGAAAGTCCGGGTGTCGGCGAAATAGAGGGCCGGGCGTCTCGTGCACCGCGCCGGGGTCATATCATAACTCACATCATGAAAGGAGGAACGGGAATGAAGGGTATTGTCGTATCAGCAGTATTGCTCATCACTGTTGGCATGGTTTCGACCGGCAACACGGCCGGACCGTCGGCGGAGAACTTCAGCAAGGCCTATAAGCTTATACTGTCGCAGGCGGATGCGAACCAGGACGGAAGGCTTTCCGTGGACGAATGTAAGACCGGTTACAAGGACAAGGCCATGGCGGAGAAGAACTGCACCTTCTGGGATGTCGATAAAGACGGCGTCATCACGGAGGACGAATACGTGAAACAGGCAGCGAGTTTCGGGAACAAAAAACAGCGCTGACGCCGTTCAGGCAAGGCCGGTAAATCCCGGAGCGCTGTGCAAACAACGTTAGTGGTGAGCAAGGAGGGTGGCTATGCAGCCGCGTAGGTTGGGTTGAATGATAATGAAACCCAACGTCACGAAGTGTGTATTGCTCTTGTGGTATGAACATGTAATGTTGGCCTGCCGGAACTTGTTGGGTTTCGCAAAATACGCTCAACCCAACCTACACTTTTTTCATTGTTGTCCGGTGAAAAATTGCATTAGCCGTCAATATGTCCACCCCCTCTGGCTCTCCTTTACGAAAGCCAGTCGTAGGTTACGACCAAGAAGTTTCTTTCATGTTCGCGATTTTTTGGTTCCTGGCTATCGACCATCAACAAAAATCACATGATCAGACCCCCCCAAAAAAATCTACACCTCTGGTAGAAACATTATATCGTAGCCATGAAGTGCGTCGGATGCCCGTGCGACAGATTTATGAAGGGCATGCTTAATCTGTCGTATTCCGGCATAGGGAGGACTGGCTTAGGTTTTATACCTTGCCACGTGTAAAGCCTTGCTCCCGGTGCCGCACGGCAATGGATAATATATTACCTTTTAAATCCATTTTTTAGGATTAGAAGGTAATATATTGTCTTTATTCTTTCAGCGTGGTAGGGTTAAAGCATGAAGACGAGGATGCTGACATTATACAGCCCTACCGAGATAAGCAGGTCCCTGGCTGATCGGATACGCGCCCTTCGACTGCGTAAGGAATGGACTCGGAACACGCTGGCCAACCGGGCCGGTGTTTCTATTGCGTCTCTGAAGCGATTTGAAACTACCGGCAAAGGCTCCCTCGAGCTTGTCCTCAAGGTTGCCAACGCCCTTGCCCGACTTGAGGATTTTACCACGGTATTGCAACCGCCGCCGGCGCAGAGCATCGAAGAGTTGGAACAGCGGGCACAGAAACCTGAGCCCAAGAGAGGCCGGGTGTGAAGAAGCTGGAGGTCCGGTTCACCCGCAGTCCCGGAGAATCGCGGCGCGTTGGCACGCTTGCCGAGGATCGCGGCCGCGTCTACTTTGAGTACGCCCCGGATTTTTTGGTCACCGGGTTGAACCTGTCGCCCTTCCGCCTGCCGTTTGCACGTGGACTGTTCGAACATACCGATCGAAACTTCGGACCGCTTCCAGGTCTGTTTGACGACTCTCTTCCCGATGGGTGGGGGCTGCTGCTGATGGACCGGCATTTCCGCTCTCGAGGATGGAATCCTGCCGAGGTTGGCCCCTTGGACCGCCTTTCCTGGCTGGGAATGCTGACGATGGGCGCTCTCACCTATCATCCGCCGTCCGAACGAGAAAACGTCGATATCAGCGTATTTGATCTGCACGGCCTGGCCAGGCAGTCGCAGAAGGTTCTCGCCGGTTCGACTGAGGACGTGCTTCCGCAACTGCTGCGAGCTGGAGGCTCTCCCGGAGGTGCCCGTCCAAAAGTGCTGGTAGGCTTTAACTCCCGCACCGGCAGCGTCGTTTCCGGTGAAGATGACCTTGCCGAATGGTTTGAACACTGGATAGTCAAGTTTGCCGCCTCGACTGACTTGTCCGACGCAGGGGCCATCGAATACGCCTATGCCCTCATGGCTGCCTCGGCCCGCATCGATATGCCGCCGACCCGCCTGTTTGAGACCACCGAGGGCGACCGGTTCTTCGGCGCCAAGCGGTTTGACCGCGACAGGAATAAGCGCTTCCATGTCCATACTTTCGGCAACCTTATCCAAGCCAATTTCCGTATCCCCTCGGCTGACTACGCCGACCTGCTCAAAGCCACATCGCTCCTGACTCAAAACCACCAGGACGTACTGCGGGTGTTTCGCCGCATGGTATTTAATGTGCTGGCTCACAATCGCGACGACCACGTGAAAAACTTCGGCTTTATCCTGAACGATGTCACCGGCGACTGGACGCTCAGCCCCGCCTATGACCTGCTTTACACGCCAGGCCCTGGCGGCGAGCACACCATGACGTTTGCCGGCGAAGGAAGGAACCCCTGCCGCTCGCATATTTTTCGTTTAGCTGAACAAGCCGGAGTATCGAAACGGGACGCCGCGGCCGTTATAGATGAGGTACAGGCCGCCGTGTCCCGCTGGAAAACCTTTGCTGTCGAGGCCGGGGTCTCGATGAGGAGCCTGCGCGACATCGCCTCAGCTCTACCCGATCTGCCTGAATAACCCTGCCTTGGTCAGGTTGATGCGTCAGCGGTGTGGAATGGGCGCCAGGTTTGACATTCTGAAAAAGTGCGTCAAAATGATTAATTGCCTTATTAGATGACAGAGCTCTGATTCCGGTACCCACTTGTCGCTTTGGCGGAGCGGCTTTTTGCGAGGCCAACAATGGCTCCGCTGCTTAAGACCATGGCCAGGCAGATGGGGGTGCAATCCTCCGGGTTCAAGAAAACCGAAAATCACAACTGCATTCTCTGCGGTCTCTGTGTCCGCTTCTGTGAGGAGGTCGTCTCGGTGGGGGCAATCGGCCTTGCCAACCGGGGCGTGAACCGTGAGGTGGCAACGCCGTTTATCATTTTGCTCCAGTTTATTTCTGGACGAGCCCTTACATAGCCTGATCGCAAAGAATTGGCCAGGCCGGTGTCTATGAGAAGCAGACCGGTAGGTTAAATAAATTTCCCAATTTTTGATATTTTAGATATCAAATTTTTATTTAATGTGATACAGGTAATATCATGATCAACCTCATCCTCAACCAGAATCCCTGGTGGCGTGACCGGGGCCTCATTTCCCTTGATCCGAAACTGCGGGAACTGGAACGCCGGCCTTTTTCCTTCCGTCCCGGTGTGCTGGACGAGTTCGACCTCTCCCGTCCCGGTATTTACACCTTGCGCGGCCCACGGCAGGTCGGCAAGACAACTGCCATGAAGCTCCTCATCCGGCAACTGCTGGCGGATACGGAGATCGCCACCGAGCAGGTGATGTACTATAGCTGCGATAACCTTGATACGCGTCAGGAGCTTACCGAACTGCTGGAAACCTATTTCAGCCACCTGCGGGCTCTAGGGCTATACGAGAGACGGCTTTTCATTTTAATCGACGAGATTACCGCCATCACTGATTGGCAGCGGGCGATCAAGTACCTGGCCGACTTGGGGATGCTGGAGAATGCCTTTATGCTCCTCACCGGCTCCAACGCCGCCGACCTTCGCCGGGGCATGGAGCGCCTGCCAGGACGGAGGGGGGACATCGGCATTCCGGACAAGGTACTACTGCCGCTCACCTTCCGGGAATATGTGGGGTTGGTCGCGCCTGAGCTGGCCGCCGACCTTGTGAAAGAGGGGGAGATTATCAACCTCTCAGATACGGACGTCTCACGGCTTCATTCATTCCTCCCCCGTCTCCGGGAACTCTCGGCGCTCTTTGACCGCTACCTCGTCACCGGCGGCTATCTTACCGCCATCAACGATCATTCCCGCGATGGAGAAATCGGCTACGCCATCTACGAGCGCTACCAGCAGTGGCTGAGGGGTGACATTGCCAAGGCAGGAAAAAATGAGCGGACCGCGCGCCAGATTATTCGGGAGCTGTTACGCATCTCTGTATCCGCCTTCGGCTGGGAGACCATCGCCAAAAAGATCGACATCGCTACTCACAAGACGGTCTCGGAATACATGGAAGCCATGGAGGACGCCTTTGTCCTCAAGACCCTGTACCAGGTGGACCTGAATACCGGCAGCCCTCGCATAAAGAAGCTAAAGAAGTGCTATTTTCTCGACCCGTTTATCCAATGGACTATGCGGGGATGGGTGGAGAACTGGCTATCGTACCCGGACAACGTCATGACCAGCCTGACAATCGGCGATCTGAAGGCTCGCCTGGTAGAGCAGGTTGTTGCCAATGAGCTGTTCAGTCGCTTTGACCGGCGCGATTGGCTCAACTCGAATATTTTTTTCTGGAAGAACGGCGGCGAGGTGGATTTCATCGTAAGACAAGCGGAACAGCTCTTTCCGGTTGAGGTGAAATACCAACAGGGGGCAACGCTCGCCGACTGCGTCACCATGCGCAAGCTGGGATTCAAGAAAGGAATACTGGTTTCGCGGGATACCCTGGCCTCGCGAGAGGGATTTGTGGTGATACCGGTAGAGATGTTCTTGATGTCTTAGACAACGGTATACGGGTAATCGCAGAATTTCGCAATGCTTCTCCATAATCCGGCAGGGCCGGATTATGGTTCATTCCCTTTGTCAGGGGTGTGCGACATTTTTATGGGTACCATCAGCAAGCCGTAGCGCGCGACCCCCAGAAGTCCTTCCAGCGATTACTCAGCAGACTGCATCGAAGGGCGATAATATCGTTTGCCCCGCTG
>CAZDYX010000193.1:0-785 GCA_964509775.1 uncultured Desulfobulbia bacterium
CAAAGAATGCAGCCGGCCTCCTTTATTTATTGCTAGACTCAAAAACAAACCATTGTAGTATTAAGCCGTGAGTAACTACGATCAAAAGTTCAATATCGGAAAACTTAACGGCTTATTTTGACACCCGGAAGAATGCCGCCGATTTGAACGTTAACTGATTTGTTTGACCTTGAGTCTCCTGCAAAACAAGCTTTTTATATGCTTGCCTTTAGTTATTGGGATTGCTGGCCCCTTTGCATGATTTTTGATTTTATATTCTCCTTTCTCTGGGCAGAACCTTCTTGTATCTTTTGTTTGCCTTCAGCGGCCGTTTCCTGGTATTCCTCCTTGGTCAGATAACCGTCGGCATTTTTGTCCAACTCCTTAAAATGGTTCTCGTAGCGGGTCATGTATTCCTCTTTGCTGATCTTCCCATCTCCGTTTTTATCCATAGCGTCATAGGCCTTGGAGAGGTTTTCACCTTGTGTATATGTGCTTTCTTGGGCAGATACAGGGTTGTTTGCCATCAGCACCACTGCAGCCACAAATACCATCACCAATAATCTGTTCATTTTTTCCTCCTCTTATTTTTTATGTTTTTTCCCGGGTGTGAACCAAACCGTTTTGAAAAGTATATGTATCATGAGCCGTAAAAGTCAATGTCATTTTTTATCAGGCCGTGCCGGGGACTGGTATGGGTTGAGACAAGAACTCCTATTGCCACAAAATTGGGACCTGTGCGGTTGGCTATTAACCCTGGCTCATCGCGGATTAGTGGGAAGATGCCAAACGAATGGTGCGCATAG